>NZ_CP150886.1:2723773-3026415 GCF_038050375.1 Okeanomitos corallinicola TIOX110
CCTGCTAAAACTGAGATCCCTTTTGATTTGACTGGTAAAACTGTTGTTTTAGTAGATGATGTGATTTTTAAAGGTAGGACAATTCGTGCGGCTTTAAATGCGGTGAATGAGTATGGCAGACCAGAGGTAATTCGTTTAGCTGTATTAGTAGATAGAGGTCATCGAGAAGTACCTATTCATCCTGATTTTGTGGGTAAGAAATTACCTACAGCTAAAGAGGAAATTGTGAAAGTTTATTTGCAAGATGTAGATGAACGAGATGGGGTGGAGTTAATTGGTAATTAGGGGCTAGTAACTGACTCTCTCGCTTTCAGCAGCACTCATATATAAGTAACAAAGCTAAAACTGTTAGCATCCTACATCCTATTTAGGTACTACGGGCATTGGTGGTTGTTTTTGCTGACGTTGTAAATATTGACTTAATAAGTACGCCATGTCACCACGATTCATGGGACTTAATGGGTTAATGTTGCCATTGGGGTCTGTGTTGATGAATCCTTCGGCGATGACTGTGGCGATCGCCTTTCTTGCCCATTGGGGTATAGAATTTTGATCAGGATATGATTCTAGAATCTCATTGACTGTGGCATCGGGAAACTGAAAGACTCCATAAGCTTGGGCAAAAATTGCGATACCTTCAGCCCTTGTTACTTTTTGGTTAGGGAAAAACATTTTCCCCCTATAACCTTTCATAATATCTGTTTTTAAGACTGTTTGAATATCTTGATAAGCCCAATGATATTTAGGGACATCGGGAACATTTACAGCTTTTTCTTGTTTAGCTTCTTGGCGTTGATCTAAATAAAAAGCTTTAACTAAAATTGTTGCTAATTCTGCCCGACTAATTAATCTTTCTGGATAAAATTTACCATCGGGTAAATTATTCATTAATTTGGATTCTACAACTTTTTGGATATAATCTAAATCAGAACTATTAATATTTTCAACAGATGGCTGTTCTGTATTCATTTCTTGGGCAGTAACTGGGCTGTTTGATAAACAGGTTAATAATGTCAATGTACCTAGTAAATATTTTATCGCTATTATCATTTTAAACCTACAGGTTGTTTACACAAGTTTGGATTATGTTCTGTATTAGGAAATTACAGAATATTCATTTTTTCATGAAGACTCTTTTTGCTAGTTAAAAGTTTCATATTTAAACTTCATTTTGAGGAGCGTCATTGATAGGTAAAATTATATTTTCTGTATACTTAGCAAGTAATTGACGTTCAGATTCCCAATTTTGATATAAATTCATATTGTTGGCGAGAAATTCTTTACTAACTCTAGACTCTGAAATAGGCCAGCCAAATACTGACAGAATAGCTCTTTCTACAATCCAGTTTAGATGCTGAAGCGCAACTGATAATGAATACAGTTGAGATTTATTGAATGTGTCTCCATGAACGAGCTTGTTTCTAATTTCTGTAAGAGATGTTTTACCAGTAACATTCCAAATATCTTTTAAATCTAGTTGTAATGAATCACAGAATTGCTTAAAGGCAGTGCTAAAAGAAACACGATTTAACTCAGCAACCTTTTCATAAATTAATTGTCTTTTTTCTGGCGTTGCTTCTAAATCAGGGTATTTTTTTATCCATTTTTTAATCTCCTTTTCAAATACCTTCCAATCATCTTGAGACAGTACAAATTCTAATTCATTTTGTCGGCGAAAGTTTAAAACAAGTGTTTCTAGAACAGAATATAATCTAGTGAAAGAGCTTTCTAATGTAGCTTGCTCATTAGCACTGATATAAGAATAAATAGCTTGTCTTATAAGTATTTTTGGCTCAATTACTAAGAAGTTTTCATAAGCTGTTTCTATAAAACCTTTAAATTTACTTTTATCAACTATTGTTTCCTCTATACTATTTTCTTGGATATTTGTGGGAAGTGCTAAATTTCTTCTATAAAATTTCGTGAAATATTTTGAACAAACTAATTGCCAGCCAAGACAAAGGCAACGTTGCCTTGTTATGAAAGAAACTATTGCCAAAAAATCATCAAGATAATTAAGAATATCCTCTAATTTTTGGCTTTGTAAGTCTGCTTTACATTCTGCTACAAGTTCAGTAAAAGTTACTATATCATTGCTTTCCTTATTGTCCAGATAGCGATGATGGTTAGTAAAAATAACAGGAATAAAATTTGCTAGTAAAAATTCAAATTTATGTATAGTTTCAACTTTTACTTCACCAGTATAACTGCGTTCAATAATTTGAACAGGTGATAAAAGTACATTTGGAGTAAGCCAGAAATAAATGCTACTATTTACGTTAGCATTTTCATCATTATATTCATTGTTCAAAAAGTTGGTGATTTGAAAATCTATTGGATCTCCTATTAAAATATTTTCTTGAAAATCTGAACCAAAGTTACGAATATTTATACCTTTACTATAAACTTTACTTGCGTTTATTTTTCCTGTTATTTCTCCGGCAGTATTTCTCAATATTCCTTCAATTGAGAACTCAAATAGATGACGTGTCAGCGAAAGATGTTCTTGTGTTATGTAAAAATGAATGTTAATAGGATCAATAAGTTTTTTAGGCAGGAAAATTTTACAGGGAACATTATCTATTTGAAAATTATCTAACTTTTTTATAGTCATCAGAAGTTGATAATCTGCTTTAGCTTCTTCGGTCATTTACAACTCCTATTTTAAATATGCTCAAATAAATTTATTATATGATATACATTTTTCAGTAAAAACTTCAACCAAAAAGTATAAAATTTTTCTTAAAGGATATATTTGATATTGTTCAAGACTAAAAAGCTTGGAATATTTGAAAATCCACCGTTAAAGAAAGAAATAAACTTAAACTACAAAATGTATGTAATTTGGGTTATGTTCATTGTATGTAAATTTTATGGAGCAGTTTTAGAAATGTCCGTATCAGCAGATCCCGTCAAGTTGATGAAGCAAGAAGTTGGTAAAGCTGCCGCTGCCTTGGTAAAATCAGGTTCTATTGTTGGCTTAGGTACGGGTTCAACTACAGCTTATACAATACAGTTTTTGGGCGATCGCCTCAAGTCTGGAGAACTTAAAGATATTGTTGGTGTTCCCACTTCGTTTCAGTCGGAAGTGTTAGCAAAACAATATGGCGTTCCTCTTACTACTTTAGACGCTATTGATCATATTGACATTGCTATTGATGGTGCAGATGAAGTTGATCCCCACAAAAACTTAATTAAAGGTGGTGGTGCTGCACACACCCGCGAAAAAGTGGTAGATTACCTAGCAAATCAATTTATTGTTGTAGTTGATAGTGGTAAGTTGGTAGACAGTTTGGGTTCTAGTTTTGCAGTTCCTGTAGAAGTAATTCCTATGGCTATCACCCCCGTCATTAATGCTATCAAAAAACTCGGTGGTCAGCCAGAATTACGTATGGGTGTGAAAAAAGCTGGCCCTGTAATCACTGATCAAGGTAACATGGTTTTGGATGTCACATTTGATCATATTGACGACCCTGTAAATTTAGAAAAAACACTCAACAATCTTCCCGGTGTTTTGGAAAATGGCATCTTTGTCAACTGTGTTGATTTGGTTTTGATTGGTGAAGTTATTGATGGTAAACCTTCTGTTCGCCAAATGTAGGTAAAATAAAATAAGGTGGGTATTTCCCACCTATTAAAAAGCTCAGTCCAAGACACAAATTAAGTAATTAATCATTATCGAAAATTTCATTATGTTATATAAAAGATTTGGACGCACAAATTTACAAATGCCAGTGTTTTCCTGTGGGGGAATGCGTTATCAATTCAAATGGCAAGATGTTAAACCAGAGGAAATTCCCCAAGACAAACAAGATAATTTAGAAGCTACTATTCGTCGTGCTGTTGAGTTAGGAATTAATCATATTGAAACTGCACGTGGTTACGGAACTTCGGAAATGCAATTAGGTAGAATTTTACCTCAGTTTGACCGAGAAAAGTTAATAGTGCAAACTAAGGTTTCTCCTGTTGCAAATGCCAAGGAATTTAGAAAAACCTTTGAAAAATCTTTAGCCTATCTGAAATTAGATTATGTTGATTTATTAGGTTTACATGGAATTAATAATGATGAAACTTTAAATCATAGTATTCGTGATGGTGGTTGTTTAGAAGTTGCCAAAGAATTACAAGCAGAGGGAAAAGTTAGATTTATTGGTTTTTCCACCCACGGTTCAACAGAGATAATTACTGAGGCAATTAATAGCAATCAATTTGATTATGTAAACCTACATTGGTACTATATCAATCAATGGAACTGGTCAGCTATAGAAGCCGCCAATAAATTAGATATGGGTGTATTTATTATCAGTCCTGCGAATAAAGGAGGTTTGTTATATCAACCTTCCCAAAAATTAGTCAACCTATGTCAACCATTGAGTCCGATGGTGTTTAATGATTTATTTTGTTTAAGTCATCCCCAAGTACATACTTTAAGTATTGGTGCTGCAAAACCCAGTGATTTCGATGAACATTTAAAGACATTAGAATTATTAGATAAAACTGAGGAAATCTTACCCCCTATTATTCAAAAATTAGAAAATGCAGCCATAGAAACTTTAGGGGAAGAATGGTTTAAAACCTGGGATATGAACTTACCAAACTGGGAAGAAACCCCAGGAAATATCAACATCAAAGTAGTTTTATGGTTGTTAAATTTGACCCTAGCCTATGATATGATAGAGTATGGAAAAATGCGGTATAACTTATTAGGTAATGGTAATCATTGGTTTCCTGGAAATAAAGCTGATAAATTGAATGAAGTGAATTTACAAAACTGTCTTGTTAACAGTCCCCAAGCTGATAAAATTCCTCAAATGTTAGCTAAAGCTAATGAAATATTAAAGGATAAAGAAGTAAAGCGATTATCTCAAAGTTAAATCGGAAAACAGTGAAAACACTAATCATTGATAATTATGATTCTTACACCTTTAACCTATATCAAATAATTGCAGAGGTAAATGGAGAAAATCCCATTGTTATCCGTAATGATGAAGTTGACTGGGAAGAATTAACAAAGATTAAATTTGATAATATAGTAATTTCCCCAGGTCCAGGTAGACCAGAAAATGATCAAGATTTTGGTATTTGTGGTCAAGTATTACAAAATATCCAAATTCCTGTTTTAGGTGTGTGTTTAGGACATCAAGGATTAGGTTATTTTTATGGGGGAAAAATTATCCATGCACCCGAAATAAAACATGGTAGATTTAGCAAAGTTGAACACAATAATTGTGAATTATTTCATGGTTTACCATCACCATTTTTAGCTGTTTGTTATAATTCCTTAGTTGTTGCAAATGACATACCTGAATGTTTAGAAAAAACTGCTTGGACTCCTGATAATGTAATCATGGGTTTACGTCATCGCAATTTACCTTTTTGGGGTGTACAATTTCATCCTGAGTCAATTTGTACTGAATATGGTAAAGATATTTTTAAAAACTTTAGAAATATAACTGCTGATTTTTATAATTATCAAATTTTGGAACATAGGAATAATCAAAAAATACTTTCACCAAAGAGACATCAAAAACACAAACAACAAAAATATCAAGTTATTAGTAAAAAATTAAATATATATCCTGATGTTGAACAGGTATTTGTACAGCTTTTTGGTGAAGGTGTAAATACTTTTTGGTTAGACAGTAGTAGATATGAACCGGGTTTATCTCGTTTTTCATTTATGGGAGATAATAGCAGTGTTAATAGTTTATTAGTTGAGTATAAAACCGAAAATCAAGAAATTCAAATTACCCAAGCTGGTAAAACTACAACTCAGCAAGAAAGTATCTTTGATTATTTACAAAGAGAAATCAATCATAGATATTTTGTAAATGAAGAATTACCCTTTGATTTTAATTGTGGGTTTGTAGGATATTTTGGTTATGAACTCAAAGCAGAATGTGGTGGTAATTTAGTCCATCATTCTGATTTACCAGATGCTGCATTTATCTTAGCAGATAAAATCATCGCTTTTGACCATCAGGAAAAAGTTACTTATTTAGTATGTTTAACTAAAATAGAAGCAACAGAAATAGCAGAAGCGTGGTTTTTAGAAATAGAGTCAAAACTCCAAACTTTATCACCACTAAAATCAATTATTAAACCTGCAAATCAAAAAAAGGTCAACTTCCATTTACAACAGTCAACCCAAGATTATCTTGATGATATTCAAACATCATTAAAAGAAATTTACCACGGTGAAACTTATCAAGTTTGTTTAACCAATAAATTATCTACAGATATAACCCCCGAACCCTTAGAATTTTATCGGACACTGAGAAAAATTAACCCTGCACCTTATTCAGCTTTTTTAAGGTTTAAGAATTTTACCATTGCTTGTTCTTCACCGGAAAGATTTTTAAGGATAGATTCCCAAGGTTGGGTAGAAACAAAACCCATAAAAGGAACATTAGCAAGGGGAAAAACAGCTTCAGAAGACGAAAGTTTAAAAGACAGTTTACGCAACAGTGAAAAAGACCGTTCTGAAAATTTAATGATTGTGGATTTATTACGTAATGATTTAGGGAGAGTTTGTCAAATTGGTAGTGTTCATGTTCCCAAATTAATGGATGTAGAAACCTATAGTACAGTACATCAATTAGTAACTACAATCAGGGGTTTATTACGTCCAGAAATGACAGTGACTGAATGTATAAAAATGGCATTTCCTGGTGGTTCAATGACAGGTGCGCCAAAAATTAGAACCATGGAAATTATAGATAAATTAGAACCAAAAGCTAGAGGTATTTATTCAGGTGCAATTGGTTTTTTAAGTTGTAATAGTGCAGCAGATTTAAACATTGTTATTCGTACTGCTATTTTAACACCTGGACAGACTTATATCGGTGTGGGTGGGGGAATTGTCGCGTTATCAAATCCTGAAGATGAGTTATCGGAAATGTTGTTGAAAGCAAAAGCTTTAGTTGATGCTTTAGTAATTAATGTGAATAATGACTAATTATGCCAAAGTTGTTAAACCTTGTAAATAATCCTGTAATTGTCTAGCATGATCATGAGACATTTTTGGTTTTGGTAAAGAACTAGGTTCAAAGGCCTGAATTTCTAACACTTCCAAATCATCTCCTACTGTCATTTCCCCTTCTACTTCCGCTTCCACTACAACACAAATAGAATGAATTCTAGGGTCTCGATCTGGTGCAGAATAAACTCCCACCAAACGACGAATTTTTAATAGTTCTAAACCAGTTTCTTCCATTAATTCTCGCCGGACTGCACTAGGAATATCTTCTCCCCAGTCCACCATCCCACCGGGTAAAGACCAACAACCATCATCACTGCGTCGGACTAAAACAATGCGTCCATCAGGTAAAACCGGAATCACACTTGTACCAGTAATAGGATGGCGAAAAATAATACCCAATACTGTTTGTCCAAGGTGCCATAAACTGCGTGGATATTTAATCAAGGGAGTAAAAAAAGTAATAATATTCAAGTTCCAAATCTTGGTTTTGTGTTGTTTTTTATAATTAATTGACACCGAATAGAAATGTAACTGACAAAATATTAATTTAGTTTTGTTTTATACAATTCTATAAAGTGCATTAGGTTAAATTCTCAGTACAAATATGAGAATTAACCAATTCTAACATCTGCTTTTATTAACTGCACATAATTTACACTCAAAAGATTCAGAAGTTGATTTTTATTTTAATCAAATTTTAATCAAAAACTACATTCATTACTTTTGAAAGATCCTGTGCAATTAGTTAAATTAAGTATTTGATCAATTTTTTACTAAAACTATATATATTTAACTTCCTAGAATAACTATAAAAATCCGGGTAGTTTGTTTCTTAAATTACAGCTATAGACAAAACGAAAAACACAAAGATTCAATCATATATCAGGTTTAGCAAGATTCATTTAAAAATCAAATAAGATAAATGTATTAATATTTACTTGTTTGTAAAAGTAACTTCCAGTCCAAGCCACACGCCAGTCATAAATTTTCGGGAATTTGCTCGCATAATCAGAAATTAGATCAAATAGTAAATAGTATTAATAAGCTTTTATAATTCTACATAAAAGTTATTACTTGTAAGTCAAAATAAAAACTCTTTCCCCTCCTGATAGAGAAGGTGTGTCCAAAAAAGTAGTACAGTGAAAGATGGATCTAGTAGCGTTAGCATCTTGACAAAATAACCTGTGCGAAAAATTGTTATTGCCGGTAACTGGAAAATGTTCAAAACCCAGGCAGAATCCTCAGAATTTTTAAATGGATTTTTGCCTCATCTGGAGGATACACCCTCAGCCAGAGAAGTTGTGTTGTGTCCTCCCTTCACTGATTTAAGCCTATTGTCCAAATCATTACACGGTAGTCGTGTGAATTTGGGTGCGCAAAATGTCCATTGGGAAGAAAACGGAGCATACACTGGTGAAATTGCTGCTCCCATGCTCACGGAATTGGGTGTGCGCTATGTCATTGTTGGTCATAGTGAAAGAAGACAATATTTTGGCGAAACAGACGCAACAGTAAATTTGCGCCTCAAAGCTGCTCAAAAATATGGACTGACACCTATTCTCTGTGTTGGTGAAACCAAACAACAACGGGATGAAAAGAAAACCGAAAAATTGATTAGTAACCAGTTAGAAAAAGGCTTAGTTGATGTAGATCAAACTAACCTAGTTATAGCCTATGAACCAATTTGGGCTATTGGTACTGGTGAAACCTGCGAAGCTAAAGAAGCAAATCGGGTAATTGGTTTAATTCGCTCTCAATTGACGAATCCTAATGTAACTATTCAATATGGCGGTTCAGTAAAACCGAATAATATTGATGAAATTATGGCTCAACCAGAAATTGACGGCGCTCTTGTCGGAGGTGCAAGTCTAGAAGCTGATAGTTTTGCCAAGATTGTTAATTATCAATAACAAAGGCAAGAGGCAAGAGGCAAGAGGCAAGAGGCAAGAGAATAAAGTTAATTTGTTCAATTTCTTTCATGCCCTATGCCCTATGCCCTATGCCCATTCGGTAAATTATGTCAAAACAATTAATTATTCGTGGAAACTGTTTTAATTGGGGACAGCGAACATACTTAATGGGGATTTTAAATGTCACCCCTGATAGTTTTAGTGATGGAGGTCAATTTAATAACCCTAATGCTGCCTTAGCTCAAGCACAAGCAATGGTAGAAGTTGGGGCTGATATTATTGATATTGGTGGTCAATCAACCAGACCAGGTGCAGAACAAATTACCCTGACGGAAGAACTTGATCGGGTATTGTCAGTTTTACAAATAATCAGACCAAAAATCAATATTCCTATTTCTGTAGATACAACTAGAGCAGATGTAGCTAAAGCTGCCATAGAAGCAGGGGCTGATATAGTTAATGATATTTCTGGGGGTACTTTTGATCAGCAAATGTTATCAACGGTGGGTAAGTTAAATGTACCAATTATGTTGATGCACATCCGGGGAACTCCCCAAACAATGCAACAATATACAGATTATCAAGACTTGATGGGAGAGATTTATAGTTTCTTATCCCAACAAATTAAAGTCGCAGTTTCTGCTGGCATTTCCTCAGATAAAATTATTATTGATCCTGGAATTGGCTTTGCTAAAAATTATCACCAAAATTTAGAAATTTTTCGCCAATTACCAGAATTAAAAAAGTTAGAATGTCCCATCTTGGTGGGAGCATCTCGCAAAAGTTTTATTGGTAAAATTATCAATCAACCAGAACCTAAAGCCAGAGTTTGGGGAACAGCAGCAGCTTGTTGTGCTGCAATTTTTAATGGTGCTGATATTCTCAGAGTTCACGATGTTGCCCAAATGAAAGATGTTTCTCTGGTTGCCGATGCTATTTACAGACAGTTTACAGATAACTTCCCAATTAATTATTAATTTGTACCGTTACTAAAGTTTTTACCCTCTTCTTCTTTGGTGACTGACTCAGCAATCAACTCTTGAAACATATCAGTTGAATTCACAGGGTCTACAAATACAATTTTGGCATTATTACTTTCACTGAGTTTTTGACTAGCGTGTACATAGTCTTGGGCAACAAGATACCGTAAAATATCCTTACTTTCGGGATGAGAACGTAAAACTCCAGAAATAATTTCCATGGAAGCTCTAGTTCCTTCGGCTTTTTTTATTGCTGCTTGTCTTTCCCCTTCAGCAGCAGAAATCACCGCTCTTTTTTCAATTTCCGCAGCTCGCTCCTTTTCCATTGATGCGCGAACGCTTTCTGGTGGTGTAATTCTTTGAATATCCAAACGAATAATTTGAGCGCCCCAACCTGCTGTAACTGCATTTAAATGGTCTAATAATGTTCTATCCATTTCGTCTCTGGACATATTAGTATCTTCTAAGCTGTTTTGGGCAATGATTTCTCGTAGGCTTGTAGTAGTTAAATTAGCAAGTGCCTGTTGCAAATCATCAATTTCATAAAAGCTTTTCTCTATATCTATGATTTTCCAGTACACGACTCCATCAACTTCTAAGTAAATATTATCCTTAGTAATCACATTTTGAGGCTTGATATCTAAAACTTGCTCCCTGGTTGTATCTTCCATGACAATTTGGTCAATCAAGGGAACAATGAAATTCAATCCTGAACTAAGTACCCGATGATACTTCCCTAATCTTTCAACTACAGCAACATTTCCTTGATTGATTAATTTAGCTGATCCAAAAGCATAGCCTACTAGTGCTAATACAACTATTGCAATAAATAGATCCATATATGCTCCTTTTGAGAATTTGTAAGTTTCATTGTAGAACAGTATGATCCCTTTTGAGATTGGGGATTACGAGTAATCAACTAGACATAAAGTATGAATAAACTAGGATATTTTTATCAGTGTTTATTTATGACTACAACATGATACTTGATATGACTGAGTTATCCTCTAAATTTAAGCACAAATTTAGTAAAAATTGAGGGGTGTAAGGGGGTTTAGTAATGTTAAACAGATACTGAGAAATCCAGGAATTTATCCCCCTACATTCATCGCTGCTAAAAATGCCTTTTGACTTACATCTTTATAAATGGTTTGTAAATAATTCATCATCAAATCACCCGTAGAGGAAGCGGCTACATTTTCCTGATCTTTAGCTAGGGGAATTGTGCCTAAAGTATCTAATACTGTCTCACTGACACTAGGAGAAATTACCACTAAGGATGACTCTAATGGCTCATTGTATTGCCAAAAGTTATTTAATTTTAATAAATCTTGATATTCAGTAGGTTTTTGTTGAATTTCTGAAGTTTCAGTTTCTAAAGGTATTATTTCAGTTTGTTCTTGGTTTTTACTGCTGCGTAATTTCCTTAAATCACTGATAATTTGGTCTCTAGTTCTTCCTCTTAATTGAAATAAGACAAAAGGATCTTCACTAAAGCGATCGCCTAATTGATAATATACAGCACCGATGTGTTTACAAGGTACAGCTTTATCAGGACAAGAACATTTACCATGAACATCACCTAAAGTAAAAGGAAATAAGGAAAGTCCATTACTGGTAAATACATCCTCAATATTTTGTGGCATTTCTCCTGCTAACAACTTAGCCGCAAAAATTGATTTTTGGGACATAGTTTCAATTACATAACCCCATTCTTCATCACTAAAAGCATCTAGAGATAAAGAAACTTGATAGGGTTCTGGTTCACTACCTTGCACCCTAGCTAATACTTTAGCTAACTTAAACTCAATATTTAAAACATTACCTTGTCTAGAATAATTTCTAGCTCTTTCTAACCGTTTTTTAAACCGATAAGAATCTAGTAAATCTAGCCACCTTTGTGACCACCATTCTCTGCTTGCTTGTAAGGTATCATTAGTCATAATTTAGGAGTCAGGAGTCAGAATATATATTTTACCTTATTCTTCATCCTCATCAATTATTGCATTACGGTCAAGTAATAGTAAATCACGTAATTGATCTGTATTTAGTTCCGTTAACCATTCTTCACCAGTACCCACAACTTGTTCCGCTAATTGTTTCTTACTTTCAATCATGTCATTAATTTTTTCCTCTAAAGTACCAGTACAAACAAATTTATGAACTTGCACATTCTTAGTTTGTCCAATTCTAAATACTCTATCCGTAGCTTGATTTTCAACCGCAGGATTCCACCATCTATCAAAATGAAAAACATGATTTGCCCTAGTTAAATTTAAACCCACACCACCTGCTTTCAAAGACAAAATCATAATTGGTGGTCCTTGGGGATCATGTTGAAAACGGTCAATCATTTCTTCCCGCTGCTTTTTACTAGTGCTACCATACAAAAATAGGATTTCTCTACCCAAACGTTTTTCTAAATAAGGTTTAAGTAATTTACCCCATTCGGCAAACTGAGTAAAAATCAAAGCCCGGTTTCCTTCAGCTAAAACTTCCTCTAGCATTTCTTCTAGACGCTGTAATTTTGCCGATTGATATTTTCCTAAACTAGATTCTTTTAAATATTGTGCCGGGTGATTACAAATTTGTTTAAGTTTGACCAATAAACCTAAAATCATACCTCGACGTTGCAAACCTTCCGCTGATTCAATTTCCACTAAAGATTCATCTACCAACTCTTGATATAATTGCCCCTGTTCAGCAGTTAAACCACAAAAAACAGTCATTTCCTGCTTTTCTGGTAAATCTTGAATAATGGTTTTATCCGTTTTTAAACGACGCAAAATAAAAGGTTGCACTAATGACCTTAGCTGTGTTAAAGAATCAGTATCACCATATTTTTCAATCGGCATAGCAAACCGTCTTTGAAAAAACTGTTTATTACCCAAATAACCAGGATTGAGAAAATCTAAAATAGACCATAATTCCTGCAATCTATTTTCTACAGGTGTTCCAGTTAAAGCAATCCGAAATGTAGTATCTAATTTTCGCACAGCTTGAGATTGTTTAGAATCTGCATTTTTGATATTTTGAGCTTCATCTAAAACAATCATTTGCCAATTCATCGTTTGCAATATCTTAATATCTCTATGTACCAATGAATAGCTAGTAATTACTAAATCGTACTTATTGATAGTGGCAGTAAATGTTTTACCTTTGGGGCGTTTATCACCATGATATTGTAAAACTTTGAGCTTAGGCGCAAATTTTTTAACTTCCTTTTCCCAGTTACCCAAAACAGAAGTTGGACAAACTAAAAGACTAGGATTTTCTAAGGCATTTTGTTCTTGCAGATGGAGTAAAAAAGCAATGAATTGGATCGTTTTTCCCAATCCCATATCGTCCGCTAAACAAGCGCCCAAACCCCATCTTTCTAAAAATGCTAACCAAGCAGCACCACGTTCTTGATAAGGTCTTAATTTTCCGCAGAAATTACTAGGAGTTGGCAAAGGTTGAATATCTTGATTATTAGTTAAATTCCCCACTAATTCCTGCAATGCACCGGAAGCATCAAAACTAACTACAGGTAATTTTTCAATTGTTTGAGTATCTCCTGTGCTAATTCTTAAAGCATCTTCTAAAGATAAAGACATTTGTTCTTGACGAGATGCAAAAAAGTTTTGGGCAGTCTTAATATCTTGCTGTCTTAATTCTACCCACTCACCATTAATTTCTACTAAAGGACTGTTTAAAGCTACCAATTTATCAAATTCGGATTTAGAAATTGTCTGTCCACCAATTGCTAATTGCCATTGGAAACTTAACAAACTTTGTAAACCTAAACGTCCTTGTTTTTGTTTAGCTGGTTCAGCATTAATTTTCAATCCTAAACGATTAGCCCAACCTTCACGATTAGCTAAACTTGGTGGTAAAATTACTCCTAAACCACTATCTTCTAATTTCCAAGCTACTGTTTTAATAAATTCATAAGCTTGAACAGGACTAAGAGTACACAATTCGGGAGATGCAGTTTCTAAACTAGGTGTTATCACTGGATATAACCGAGAAGCTAAACCCAAACCCCTCAAAAATGTTTCCTGGGGTTGTTCAATTATTCGCTGTTGATAAGCTAATTTTTCAACTGGATGATTCCAAATAGTTTTAGCATCTATTAAAAATTGATCATCATCTGTTGCTTGCAAAGAATAAGCTAATATCCAATCTGTGTTTTCTGCTGCTGGTGGATGTAGTTGAAAACAAGTCCGAAATGCAGCTTTTCCCGCTAATTGATATTGTAGTGGTCTAGTCCATGCTTTAATGGCTGCTTCTAATCTTTCCAGTTCCGTTGCATCAGTATTCATAACATGAGATGTCCCAGTTAAAGACTGTAACCACTGCTGTACAGCCGATGGTAAAGACATCATTAATCTATTATCAACAGGAGATTGAGAACCTAGCATCTCTCGAATTTGGGCATCTATGACATGATTGAGAAATGTCAAAATTAATTCCTGTGGTGCTTGGGGAAAATCAACGGCTAAGTTAATTTGATTACTTTCTTGATATTGCTGAAAAGTACGACAGACTAAAGGCATTTTGGTAGCAAATTTTTCTAATCTAGTTGTATCTGTAGAACTATCTAAAAGTACCTGCCATTTAGCAATAATAGAAGTATCTGATGTGTGATGAATAGCTGGTAGAAATTTACAGCGGGCAATTAAATCTAAACTCCAACGTGCTATCTGCACCCAAAACCTTAAATCTCCCCCTAAGAAAGCATCTTTGCCATCTGTTGAACTCAATGGTAAAGAAGTTAGAAATTTAATAGCTTCACGAGGTTGGAGACAAAAACCTTCAATTTTCCAAGGATGTAAATATTGTAGTGAATTATCATCAATATCTAAGCTGGCAGAATGTACAGGATAAATTACTGGATCATTTCCTATGAATTTAGTGATTAAAGTAATTATTTGTGATTCTGTAGTTAATGTGTTTTCTGTTTTTTTTGTACTCTTCCGGGTTTTTTGTTTGCTAACTGTAACCGCAGAATTTTGAATATAGTTATTAATTTGTAAATTATTTATTTCTAACCATTTGCCTAACTCAGCGGCTGTCATAGATAATGGATTGAATGGAATTTCCGTTGAGTTAATAGATTCCCTCCCAATCTGGGAATTTCGCCAAGTTTCGCCCCATACAAATAAACGGTTGTTGTCCTTGTCATTTAACCAAATACCGTGTAAAATCGCCATGTTTATCAGATACTAATTGTTTAACTAAGGTAATTTAAGTAATTAAGTAATTAAGTAATTTAAGTGAAAGTAAGTAAAAGTTTAGATTCAAAGATCCAAATAATTGCAGTATAAGATTAAAAAATCAAGAATTTTCAACTTTTACTCTCTGCGACTGTGCGACTCTGCGTGAAATAAAATCATACTCTTAATCAGCAACGCCTAATCTGCTATCTCCCTGTTTTCCCTCTCTCCTACCCTGTACCTCCTGTTCCCTAACTTTAATCTGTGAAACTAATATATCTAACAGAAGCCGTCCATAGTGCATAAATGTTAGGATTGCCACAGAGAGAGAATAGAGTGCATAGAAGGAAAACAAACTGAATGGCAGAAATTGATAAGTCAATATCCTTTGATGGTAGGGATATTCGGCTGAAGGTTGGATTGTTAGCCCCCCAAGCTGGTGGGTCGGTGTTGATAGAATCGGGGGATACTGCTGTTTTAGTGACAGCTACAAGGTCACAAGCCAGAGAAGGCATTGATTTTCTTCCCCTCACGGTAGATTACGAAGAAAGACTGTACGCAGCTGGTAGAATCCCTGGTGGTATTATGCGTCGGGAAGGCCGTCCACCAGAAAAGGCGATTCTTACTAGCCGATTAATTGACCGTCCTCTTCGTCCTCTGTTCCCTTCATGGTTACGGGATGATTTGCAAATTATTGCTTTCACCCTGTCAATGGATGAACAAGTACCGCCAGATGTGTTAGCTGTGACTGGTGCTTCAATTGCTACTCTTATTGCCCAAATTCCTTTTAATGGACCTATGGCGGCAGTGAGAGTAGGTTTAGTGGGTGATGACTTTATCATTAATCCTACTTATGCGGAAGTTGAAGCGGGAGATTTGGATTTAATTGTCGCTGGTTCACCTGATGGTGTGATCATGGTGGAAGCAGGGGCTAATCAGTTACCGGAACGGGATATTATCGAAGCGATTGACTTCGGTTATGAAGCAGTCAGAGATTTAATCCAAGCGCAATTGGATTTAGTCGAAGAACTAGGTTTAAAAATTATCCAGGAAGCGCCTCCAGAAGTAGATCAAACCTTAGAAAACTATATCCGCGATCGCGCTAATGCTGAAATTAAGAAAATCTTGGCGCAATTTGAGTTAACTAAAACTGAACGTGATGCTGCTTTAGATGTAGTTAAAGATGGTATCTCTACTGAAATTGAAGCTCTACCCGAAGAAGATCCAATTCGCCTGGCAGCTACAGCTAATAGTAAAGCCCTTGGTAATACTTTTAAGAGTATCACCAAATACTTTATGCGTCGCCAAATTGTTGAAGATAATGTCCGTGTTGATGGTCGAAAACTAGATGAAGTTCGTCCAGTTTCTTGTCAAGTTGGCTTGTTACCTCAACGAGTTCATGGCAGCGGTTTATTTAACCGAGGACTAACTCAAGTATTATCAGTTTGTACTTTAGGTACACCTGGCGATGCTCAAAACCTCAACGATGACCTGCAAACAGATCAATCTAAACGCTACTTACATCATTACAACTTCCCTCCCTTCTCCGTCGGTGAAACTAAACCCATGCGAGCGCCCGGAAGACGAGAAATTGGTCACGGTGCATTAGCAGAAAGGGCAATTTTACCCGTATTACCAACCAAAGAACAATTCCCTTACGTGATCCGTGTAGTTTCAGAAGTTCTATCTTCTAACGGTTCTACCTCCATGGGTTCTGTTTGTGGTTCTACCCTCGCCCTCATGGATGCAGGTGTACCCATTCTTAAACCCGTCAGCGGTGCGGCAATGGGTTTAATTAAAGAAGGTGATGAAGTCCGTGTTTTAACAGATATCCAAGGTATTGAAGACTTCTTGGGTGATATGGACTTTAAGGTTGCGGGTACTGATACAGGTATCACTGCCTTACAAATGGATATGAAAATATCTGGTTTATCTTTGGACGTAATCAAACAGGCTGTAGAACAAGCAAAAGATGCTAGGTTACACATCCTGGGTAAAATGCTTGAGACAATTGAAACACCTCGTCTTGAGACATCACCTTTTGCCCCACGTCTGTTAACCATCAAGATCGATCCTGACATGATCGGTTTAGTCATTGGACCCGGTGGTAAAACCATCAAGGGAATAACTGAAGAAACAGGTGCAAAAATTGACATTGAAGACAGTGGCATAGTCACCATTTCCGCAGTTGATGAAAACCGAGCCAAGCGAGCGCGTAACATCGTTCAAGGCATGACTCGCAAACTGCATGAAGGGGATGTTTACATAGGTCGTGTGACACGAATTATACCTATTGGTGCATTTGTGGAATTCTTGCCCGGAAAAGAAGGTATGATCCACATTTCTCAACTTGCTGACTATCGAGTTGGTAAGGTTGAAGATGAGGTAGCAGTTGGTGATGAAGTGATTGTCAAAGTGCGCGAAATTGACAATAAAGGTAGAATCAACCTGACACGCTTGGGTATTCACCCAGATGATGCTGCTAAAGCACGGGAAGCTGCGGCTACAAATCGTTAACAACGATTAAGGATTTTAGATTTTGGATTAGAGATAAATCCCAATTCTAAAATCCGCGATGCCTGATTTTTACAGTGGGCATCGCTGTATGATTTTTTTATTATTTTGAATAGTGATATTGGAGGTAAGCAAGATATGGCTACTAGAGAAGAAATCACCATCAAAGTGCCATCAGAAATTGCAGAAGCCTATCGTCAAGCAACGAAGGAAGAACAGGAACAAATTCAACTCAAGTTTGCATCAATTATGCAATTAAAACTTTTCAATTCTCGACAAGATGCTGTGCAACATCTCAGAAATATGATGGATGAAGTTAGCAAAGAAGCACAAGCACAAGGTTTAACGCCTGAGATTTTAGACTCTATTTTATAAATTGCACTATGATGGATATTTTTCTTCTGGGTAAGGTAAAGTCTTTGTTAAAACAACTGGACGATTAGCACCAGTTGGCAGAAGATAAATTGATATACGAACATCACAATTTTTTGCATCTTCCGGTAAAGAAGGTCTTTTTGTTGCTGCTGCGAGTGAAATCCTACCGGGACCATCAATTATGATTTCGTATCGTGTACTTTCAATTGTTAAAGAGCCAGGTTTACCTGCTCCCAATCTATGGTCATCAAGAGCAGGATTTAAACTAATCGGATTAGACTCAAATGTTGGAATTCCAGAAATTTCAAACTCTACGCGACATAGATGATATGGAATGATCACACGCTCCCTACTTTTAGGAACAATGTACAACTCTGAATTTAAACGCAATTCATCGGAATGATAATTTCCTACAGAATCTTCTCCTGCAATTGTGGCTGTCAGTTCAATTTCAAGAATTTCGATTTCCGGTAATAATTCGAGTGGAGCAAGTAATCGAATCAGGTCAGAACGATGTGCGGATCTTATAGCAGTCTTTTCACGCCAAGGAACTTCAAGTTCAACAGAACCTCCTCCTGGAGAACCATAAACTGGATTCTTAACAACAAAAGGAGCGCGCTCAGTTTCAAATAGCAAAGCCACAACGATTTTGTCATCAACAGGAATATTCAATGAAGAAATCATTCTTGGAGCAAGCTCATTAAAAAAGGACTCTACTTGAGGATACCAACTAGCAACATCATTGGCATTAGCTCCAATAACACAATCAATACCTTTTTTTTCATCAACACCTATTAGCCAAAGTATATTCTCTCCTCGTGCAGCATTAGCATGACCTGCTATTCGACGAGCAGCCTTCGCTTCAGGTATCCAGACTGCCTTTAACTCAACCAAAAAATCTTCGTTAGGTTGACCACTTTTGACACAATCAATAACTCTCAATGCCCAACTTTCAATTTGTCTAGAATTCATCTCTCTAATCAAAATTTTTGCTTCAAAAATTTAAAAAAATATAACGTCAACTTTATTACTGTGCATTGACGTATTAAAAAATTACACTTACTACATAATACACAACTTTTATTTCCGCAACCAGTAACATCCCCAAAAATCAGAGTTTCTTGTTACAACAACTTTTAAGCTGGTTGGGACATCAACAGATAAGAAAACCTAGACATAAACAAATCTTTAACTCTGTCACCTGTCACCTGTCACCTGTCACCTTCTTAATTTGTCAATTTCCAGAATGTTTGCTACATAAAAACTAAGTAACCTAAACGGTTAACTTGTTATCCCTCATTGGAAATCCATCATAGTGAGTGCTAAACGTCTACCAGAAACCACCGCCCATGTCCGCATCACCGCTCAATCTTGGCAATATGGCTTAATTGAAGGTGATGTCAGTGCAGGAGATTTTGAATGGCATTTTAAATGGCATTTCCGTCGGGGGGAATTATCTGTCAAACCCTCTCAAGGTCGGGCTTTAATCAAAGAACCTCTCGGTCGCTTTTTAGAAAAACAAGATTATCAATTAGAACCAGGGGGAGATTATGCTTTTACGATTCGGGCAGAATTATAAATAAATTAATTATTAATTAGAAGTTAAGCGATTAAGGTAGCGTTCAATTAAAAGGATAGCTACTATATCATCTATTGGTCTGGGAGGTTGTCGCATACCTTTGGGTAACAATTTTGTTATTCCTGTGGGTGGGAACATTTGCCAATAGCGATCGCGTGCTTCTAAAGTTGTATAACGTTCATCCACTAAAATAATATTTACAGTGGGAATTAATTCCTGATTCAATTGTTTTTTCCACTTTTTTGCCGTGGTTTGATCTCCCATCACAACTAAGGAAATAGGATATTGTTGTCTTAATGATGAAATTTGAGCGATCGCCTCATCAGCAGCGACAACTTGATGGAAATAAAGTTTTCTATCCAATCCCATCACAGCCACACCACATTTATCTCGACCAGGATCAAAGCCCAAAATTGCAGGTTGTGTATTAGTCATTAGTTATTACCAATTACCCATTACCCATTAATTTAAGTGCTAAAAATAACTTTTCCATCAGATATTGCTACTAACTTGACTCTCAAAGGACCCGCTGTATAGGTGTCTTCTGCTGCGATCGCTTTAATTTCCAGTGTTGCTTGAGACTCTTGTAATTGAGTAAAAAATCGCCCAACAGTCCCATCTATCTGTACATTTTCCAGAATACCAGCATTACGGGCGCGAAACTGAGAAGCAGAAATCAACAAATCCAACCTTTGCCTTAATTGATATAGTGTCATATTTTTCATATCAGCGGAAGTTGTCGCCAAAACTTCACTAGCTGAAAACACCAATTCATTTGGCATCGCATCAGCAAAAAATTCTATCTGCTTTTCTCCTCGGACATAATTACCAGCAGAAAAAATTCTCACCACATATTCTCGACCATCTTGAATTTGTTTGATCAGTTGTTCAACCCTTTCTTTAGTAACACGCAATAACTCTGAATTTCCAGGAGTTGTATTAGGTTCACTTAATTGAATATTGGCATTGCGATTAGCTTGTTGCAAAATTTGCATTACCACTTGACTAGCAGCAGTAGGTTTATCTACACGCACTATTCCAGCAGCGATTACCTGACCACGAACTAAAGCCAACTTACCTAAACGTAAATCACGGTAAGATTGATAATATTTTTCTAACCTTGCTACTTCCTGCTCTAAATATGTTTGTTGTTTTTCCAATTCTTTTAAGCGAGATTCCCTAGTAGCAATTACTTTTTCCCTTTGTTTAATTTCTAAATTTCGATTTTGAATTAATTTATCCAAATTAGCAATTTTTTGATCACGCTGCTCAATCACTTTTTGACGATTAGCCAATTCCTGATCACGTTTTTCAATCGCCGTCTTAGCTTCATCTATAGCTTTTTTAGCCTCTGCATACAACCGCTGACGTTCCTTTGCTAATTCTGCAACTGCGGTTTGTAATTCTTGCCGTTGATTATATAAACTTTGCAATTCTGATGTAGACTTTCTGTACTGAATCACCACTTCACCCAATCTACTTTGAGTATCTTTTAATTGAGCTTGGGTTTTAGATTGCTGACTGATAGTACGGTTAAGTTGGGCTTGTGTAATTCTTTGTTTAGCATTAGCAGCTTGCAAAGACTGATTAATTTTTTGTAAATCTTGCTGTGCTTGAGCTTGTTCTTTCCTTGACTCCGTTAACTGATTCTCTACCTGATTTTTTTGGTCTTCTGCAATTTTTAACTGTTCTCGTTTATCTATCAGGTCTTTTTGAATATCTTCCAACTCAAACACCCCTTTTCGCAACCCTTCATCAGCCGCAAATAGAATTGCTAAAGTAGAAGCAGAAATGATCCCACCCGTAAAAATTGTTACTAATACCGCTGTTTTTTTCGGACGCAGATTGAAGAGTGAGAGGCGTGCTTTACCCACCCGTGTGCCGATGCGATCGCCCACGGTGGCAATTACGCCTCCCAAAATTAGAATTGCTGCTATCAGGATGTACCCAGTGGCCATCTTCAACTACCACCAAAAAGCTTCCAGATACAGCCTACTACTTTCAACCATAGTCTGTGGGGGAAAGAAGATTGGCAAAAGTAGAAATTAGTCAATTTTGAAATATTCCTCCAAGTATGAGTGTTTTTTCTACAACTAAAATTTGTGTCAACTTATCCCCCAGCAGATTTTAAGTAAACTGTCTACTCAAGGTAACAGGTTTATGCACAGTAATCTTTTTCTTGTGAATAGAAATCATCTTTTTCTCGCGTAAATCCCCTAATAACCTAGTCACAGTTACACGGGTAGAACCAATAGCTTCTGCGATCGCTTGATGAGACAATTTCAAATCAATAGTAATACCATCAGCACAAGGGACACCAAAATCACGGCAGAGAATCAACAGAAAACTGACTAACCTAGAACCCATATCTCGGTGAGCCAAAGTTTCAATCATCATCTCCGTTTGTAGAATCCGCGAAGACAAACCCCGCAGCATCAACATCGCCAATTCTGGATTTTCCTTGAGTGCTTGCTCAACTTGTTCAATTGGTGCAGAAAGTAATTCAACCGCAGTAAAGGCCACGGCATGATAGAATCTATCTGACTTATTTCCCGTCAGTAACGACAACACACCAAAAACACTATTTTCCCGTAACAGTGCTACCGTTATTTCTTCCCCTGCTTCATATACCCTGGAGAGTTTCACCGCACCCTTGAGAAGAAAATAAACTCGCTCGGCGGGATCGCCGGGAAAAAAGATCGTTTTGTTGCGTTCAAACGTCTCCACAACTGGTGGAAAAGCTCCAGTCGCCATCTGACGAAAAACATTTGCTAGGGCTTTATCTTGTGTCACGATCATCTCCCTTCCCCTACCCAATGCCGGAAAAACAAAAACTGATTACCTAAGAATACACCTGAAAAATCTAGAAAGCACCGTCAACCTTTCTGTCTTTTCCTATACTCAAATCTATGAATTTATATAGTTCTGTTGATTATGATACCTAATTGTTGTGATTTTGAGCTATAAATTATTAATTAATTGTTTCACAAACACAAGTAACTGGGTTTTTTGTTCAAAAATTTGCACGATCTTCACAACTTCTTAAACAATTAACTGCAATTTTGATCCTCTTCACACCCCCAAAATTAGATTTTTGCCAAATCTCATCCCCAACCAAGTCAAAAAAGACTCAGATTCTAGTATTGTTAAGTATGCTCCTAGTGATTGATCACATTGACAATTTTTATGCTGAATCTGTCTGGAAAAAACGCCTTAGTTACTGGTATTGCTAACAACCGTTCCATTGCTTGGGGTATTGCCCAACAACTACACCAAGCTGGTGCTAACCTGGGTATCACCTATCTGCCAGATGACAAGGGCAAATTTGAAAAAAAAGTAGCTGAATTAGTAGAACCCCTCAAACCTAGTCTTTTCCTACCTTGTAACGTTGAAAATGACGAGCAAATTCAAGCTACCTTTGAAACTGTAAAGCAGCAATGGGGTAAGTTAGACATCCTCATTCACTGTTTAGCTTTTGCCAATAGAGAAGATCTAACCGGCGATTTTAGCAACACTTCCCGTGCTGGTTTTAATAAAGCTTTAGAAGTTAGCACATACTCACTTGTGCAGTTAAGCGGTGCTGCCAAGCCTTTAATGACAGAAGGTGGTAGTATTGTTACTCTTTCCTATTTAGGCGCAGTTCGAGCTATCCCCAATTACAACATTATGGGTGTAGCTAAGGCAGGATTAGAAGCTAGTGTCCGTTACTTAGCCGCAGAACTCGGACCCCAAAATATTCGCGTTAATGGCATTTCCGCTGGTCCCATCCGGACTTTAGCATCTTCAGCCGTAGGCGGAATCTTAGATATGATTCACCATGTGGAAAAGGTCGCTCCTTTACGTCGCACTGTTACACAATTAGAAGTAGGCAACACCGCCGCATTTTTATGTAGTGATTTATCTAGTGGTATTACTGGGCAAATTCTCTATGTAGATTCTGGCTATGAAATGATGGGAATGTAACAAGATGTGACAGGTGACAGGTGACAGGTGACAGTAAAAAAGTAAGGGTGAATAAAAAACCCAATCACCAATCACCAATCACCAATAAATAATAACTAATGACTAATGACTAATCAACGCATTGCTACAGTTAAACGCACAACTGGGGAAACAGAAGTACAAGTCACTATTAACCTTGATGGGACAGGGATCTGTAAATCTGACACAGGAATTCCCTTTTTAGACCACATGATCCATCAAATTTCCTCCCACGGTTTGTTTGATTTAGATATTCAAGCCAAAGGTGACTGGGAAATTGATGATCACCACACAAATGAAGATGTTGGTATTACCTTGGGTCAAGCTTTACACCAAGCACTAGGACACAAAAAAGGTATTGTCCGTTTTGGTCACTTTGTTGCACCCCTTGATGAATCTTTAATTCAAGTCGCTTTAGATTTTTCTGGTCGGCCTCATCTCAGTTATGGTTTAGATATTCCTACTCAAAGAGTGGGAAATTATGATACTCAATTAGTGAGAGAATTTTTTGTAGCTGTGGTCAATCATAGTCAAATGACCTTACACATTCGCCAATTAGATGGTATTAACTCCCATCATATTATTGAAGCCACTTTCAAAGCTTTTGCTAGAGCTATGCGGATGGCTACGGAAATCGATCCACGTCGTGCTGAAACTATTCCTAGTTCTAAGGGTGTATTATAAATTACTATAAATATTGCTCAAATATTATTCTCTGACGGATAATTGACAGATTAACTTTCTTATGTCTATTATCGTGCTACTGTTTACCCTGTAGTCATTCACACCCTGTAGATTCTTGGTAGTTTAACCACAATGAATCCTGTTACAGATACTCCTGATCCTCAATTAAATCCTATAGATCAACCACCGATAGTCCTCACATCTGAGTTGAGAAAAGTCTATCGCACTGGTTTTTGGCTGAATCAACAAGTTATATCACTTAAAAGCTGTTCTCTACAAGTTTATCCTGGAGAAACTTTTGGTTTACTAGGTCCCAATGGTGCTGGTAAAACTACTTTGTTAAAATTACTACTAGGAATTATTCGCCCTTCTGCGGGGAGAGGATTATTGTTAGGAAAACCATTGGGCGATCGCTCAGTGAAACAGCGTATCGGTTATTTGCCAGAAAATCCCTATCTGTATGACTATCTCACAGGTTGGGAATTCTTAGAATTTGCTGCTGGTTTATTTCAAATTCCTACCAAAATACAACGTCAGCGTATTCCTGAATTATTAGAACTGGTGGGTTTATCTCAAACTGATGCTCGTAAAAAATTGATGCGACGTTATTCTAAAGGGATGCTACAACGGGTTGGTATGGCTCAGGCATTAATTAATGATCCAGACCTGGTATTTTTGGATGAACCAATGTCAGGACTTGATCCATTGGGACGTTACCAAATGCGGGAAATTATCCTTTCCCTGAAAAAACAAGGAAAAACTATCTTTTTCAATAGTCATGTTTTAAGTGAAGTAGAACAGATTTGCGATCGCGTGGCAATTTTAGCCAAAGGAGAATTAATTTGTAGTGGTTCTCTCAACGAACTATTAGGTACAGAAAATACATATCATGTTAAAGGTGAAGGTGGAGATGCAGAAGTTCTGAAAAAAAGAATAGCTGATCTACAATTTGACGCTGATGGTACTTGGCATGGTATTTTACAAGAAGATTACTACGATTTCCTTTCCAGCCTCCGATTGATGGGGGGGAAAATTATCACTATTAATTTTTCCCATCGTTCTCTAGAAGAATTCTTTATTGAACAGATCCAAAATCAAACTTCTTCGCAGTAATTTTGTCAGATTAAATCCAGCCTTTATTGTAAATTTGATTTGAAAAACTTGTTATTTTCATAAGTTCAATATTCAGCCTAAAGTGACTATCTGATTCATGAATTCTCCCCGCCTACAAACATTTGAATATTTTAGAAAGGGCAGCATTTATGGGATAAATATAAAGTGGTACGTGAGAAATATTAATAACAACTAACACCAACAAAAACCTTACTAAATCATAGTACCAATTATTACCAATAATAAATGTTGATGCTTAACTATTGACTAATTATCTAAAAATTGCTCTAATCATTAACAAATCATTGATGACATCCGCATCAGCTTTAAAATTACTTCACTAAAAAACACGTAGTCCTAATCAAATTATATCCGGACAATAACAATTACTGAAGAAGATAACATTGTCGGGGGAACTCCAATAATTAAGTATAGTCAACGTTGAAATGATTAGACATTACTTTACAGTGCTTACTCTCAAATTCTCAGGTAAATATGCTTAATATAAATTTGTGGAAACTCCTAACTCACACATCAACATCTGTGGTTTTACTTACCACAGTCAATCTTGCTTTACCAGTCGTTAGCCTAGCACAACAGCAAAGATCATCCACCTCAAACATATCTACAGATTACCTGTTAGGTGGTGGCGATCGCATTCGTGTCAATGTATTTGAAGTACCTGAATATACAGGTGAATATCAAGTTCCTCCCGGCGGAGCAATTAACCTGCCTTTAATTGGTAGTGTTTCTGTTTTAGGGTTAACCACCGAGCAAGCATCTGATGAAATAGCCAGAAGATACGCTCGCTTTCTCAAACGTCCCCTGATTTCAGTTAACCTGTTATCCCCACGTCCCATTAACATATTTGTAGCTGGAGAAGTGACACGGCCAGGAGCTTATACTCTCAGCTTACAGGGAACAGGTGGCGATAACCCTGGTTTACAATATCCCACAGTATTAGCAGCACTCAGCACAGCCGAAGGAGTAACACTAGCCGCAGATGTTACCAAAGTGCAGTTACGTCGTAAAACTGGACGTTCAGGGGAACAAGTTATCAGTCTCAACTTAAAAGAAATTACTCAAACAGGCAGAATTCCCCTAGATATCACACTCAGGGATGGAGACACCATAGTTGTACCCACAGCCACAGAATTAAATGTTGCTGAAGCGCGCAATTTATTTGCAGCTAACTATGCAGCTAGTCAAACAGCACCCCGGACAGTAGCCATTACCGGTCAAGTTTATCGCCCTGGTTCTTATCTGGTAACACCAGGAAGTGCAACTCTCCAGGCAGGTGCTGTTAATCCTGAAACAACAGGTAGCGGCTTACCAACTGTTATGCGAGCTATCCAACTAGCTGGGGGAATTACATCAGAAGCAGATGTTCGGAATATTAAAATTCGCCGTCCGACTAGAATTAACACACAACAAACTATAACTCTCAATCTGTGGGAGTTACTGCAAACAGGAGACCTAGATCAAGATGTTGTGTTGCAGGATGGAGATACTATTATTGTTCCCATGGCGACTGAAATTAACGCCGCAGAAGCCACTGCATTAGCTAATACTACGTTATCACCTGCAACCATTAAAGTTGGGGTCGTGGGAGAAGTTAAAAAACCTGGCTTAACAGAGCTACAACCCAATAGCACTTTAAATCAGGCTTTATTGGCGGCTGGTGGTTTTAATGATGCAAGAGCAAGTAGTGGAGCAGTAGATTTAATTCGCCTCAATCCCAATGGTACTGTTACTAAACGAATAGTTAAAATAGATTTCTCTAAGGAAATTAATGACGAAACTAATCCCATTCTCCGCAACAATGACGTTGTTGTAGTTAACCGTTCTGGTATTGCTAAGACTGGAGATACGGTCGGTACTGTAGCTGGTCCATTGGGTCTGATATTTAACGTTCTCAGATTCTTTGGACTCTAAACAAGGATATTGTAAAAATGGGATGATAACACATCCCAAAATTTGCTTAATGAGAAATAAGTGTTTTCCGCCTGCTACAGCAGGCTTATTTTGTATACTATAGCAGCAGTCAATTATCAACAGTAAGATCCTTCTCTTTTAGGTTTTGTATAAATTTAAATTATAGAAGAATTGAAATAGTTGAGTAGTTTAAAACTTATAAACTTTCTCCTTTATATTTTCTTAATAATTAATTGAGAATTATTTTTATTTATCAACGATATTGCAATACTTTCAGCGATCTGCTATGATTTAGTAGAATTTGTATTTTGCCTAACTCTGTCTATTTCTAAACAGGCATTGATAACTGCAAATTAAAAGTCTTTACCCCGTAAGTATTTCAGAACTCGTAAACCTGAACATCTGCAAAAAATTTGAGCAAATTAGCAAGATTTCCTGACCAGAGAATTACAAATATTTGATGCTGTTATTTGCGGGTTAGAAATCGGGGGGTTGACAAATCAGACATTTTATGTGATGTAGCCTGGATTAGTAAAAAGAATAAATGGGAAGTCACAATATTAACGATTGTCTATTTTCAGTGAATGAGAAAGAGAAAAGCGATCGCCTACATCTGTCATATGGATATTTACGATATAATCTGCTTAAAAATTTAGGAATAGTTTATGAATACAGGAGAGATCCGCCAACAAATTCAAGAATATATTGATCAGCTGTCACCAGAAAGATGATTAGTGGCTGTTGATTTTTTAGCGTATTTGGTAGATCGAGAAGATAATGATGCCACGGAAGAGTTATTGAAGACTCAAGGTTTTAAAGAAGATTTGGCCAAGGCGAAAAAGAATGTTGAGGAAGGAAAGGTAATTTTTGTTGAGCAACTTAAACGAAAATATTAATTATGCTGTTGTTATTGGTAATCATTTAGATTGCTCAAACTATTTCCAAACTTAAAACATCTGCGGACATATCCGCAACTAATCGCATAATCTTCAACCATTGACTACCAAGTAAAACTTCTGTAATTTCCTCACCACCGTAAACCGGAATTTCCAACTCTCTTCCGTCAATGCGTACCTTTCCTAAATAAATTCTAAAAGTTTTGATTCCCTGCGCTGTTTTTAGTGGTCTTTCCCGCAAAAAACGCCAACCTAACGCTTCTAAATCTTGGGAATTAACAGCAAGTAGTTCTGTAAAACCAGTATCTAACATAGCGATTACTGATAATTCTAAACCATCAGCAGTAATTAAATCAATTTCAAAAAAAAGCTCCCCATCACTACCAAAACTACCTAGAATCATATCTTCCCAGCTACACCCGTTTCATTAATCACAAAAATAAATGGTATAGCATTTGGATGTTTTTGCAAACACATTTGAGTCACAACTTCTTCATTTTGATCAATAAAATAATCCCCAGTTTCTGAATCAACTGCCATAAACCAGTTATAATGATTTTTAATCAACTCTGGCTGCAATCTTTCAAAAATAACTCTACAGCGTTGATGATGATTTTCTAAATTATCTCTATAAAGATGTTTCTGATCTTCTGTCCACTGAATTTCAGGAAATAATCTACCCCGATGTACTTTTTGATGAGATTGAATTTCTAGCATATTTTATACCTCCTAGATATTTATATTATAAATTATCCAACTGTATCAAGAAGTGGAAACACCCAAGCAAGTTGAGAAAGTGAAAAAAGCGAAAAGAGGAAATATTGATTAACAAAATGTAGTGGTTTAGCATTAGCATTGCTAAACCTACATTCTTAATTATGAATTACAAATTACTTCCCCGGTTTCACAACCAACACAGAACAATGAACTTCTTCCATTACCTGTGTGCTAACAGAACCTAAAACTATTTTTTTCATTCCCGTTAACCCACGACTACCAACTACCACTAAGTCAGCTTGATGAATATTAGCTAGACGAATAATTTCATCAGCAGGATCACCTGCGACTAATTCTATTTCACTTTTAACAGGTAATTTTTCCTGGTAAGATTGCAACTGCTTTTCTACTTGAAAATAAGAGAAGTTAGATGAATCTGGATGAGGACAATCAGCGGGTAATTCTATTTTTGAGTCTGGTGTCGGAAATACATGACATAGTACCACTTTGGTGTTTGATGATAAGACCAAATCTCCTAAAGTTTTAACTACTTTTTCAGTAATTTCCGAGCCATCCAAAGCTACTAAAATAGTTTTTAACACCGCTTTTGTCTCCTCAAGAGTAGACTGATAGAAAAATTCTAACAAAATGTTAAGAAAATACTCACATTTTCTTTCTGTTTCATCAGTTTAGCTAGGCTTATTTAACACATGAAAGTGTCGGCACGCTCCAGTTTAATGTTAACCAAAAAAGATTGATAGGGAGGCGTTGTTAACGACTCCTTCAATTAATTTACTAGAGGACTTATGGTTTCAAACCGTTAAAATGTCTCAAGTGTAAGTGTCAGTTTGTTGAAACCAAAATCTAAAATGAAAAGCCATTAATTAGTATTTGTCAATCACATTCACGAGAAAAATAAAGCATTCTAAATTACTCTTCTTCTTGAACTCTTCTACAGACTGAATCAGCATGGGAAGGTAAACCCTCAGCTTGAGCTAGAGAGTCAATTGCACCAGCTACTTTTTGCAGTGCTGTGGGTGAGTATTGGATAATACTAGAGTGTTTCAAGAAGGTTTCCACGCCTAAAGCGGAAGCATAGCGTGCTGCACCAGATGTAGGTAAGGTATGGTTGGGTCCGGCTAAGTAGTCACCTACTGCTTCTGGTGTCGAATAACCCAAGAAAATCGCTCCGGCATGACGAATTTCAGAAATTAAAGCCCAAGGATCTTTAACTTCTAATTCTAGGTGTTCGGGAGCAAATTCATTAGATAATTCTGCTGCTGCTTCTAGAGATTCAACTACGACTATTAAGCCATAATGGGCGATCGCCTTTTCTGTGTCTATTCGTCGCGGATGATCTACCAGTTGTTTTTCTACAGCTACTTGGACTTTTTTGGCTAACCCAGCGTCAGTTGTAATCAAAATAGCTGCTGCCATTGGATCATGCTCCGCTTGGGCTAATAAGTCCGTAGCCACATGAACGGGGTTGGCTGTTTCATCGGCAATAATTAGCACTTCGCTAGGACCTGCCAAGGAATCAATACCCACTGTGCCGTAGACTAGTTTTTTAGCCAAGGTGACATAAATGTTACCTGGTCCGCTAATCACATTCACTTTCGGAATTGTTTCTGTGCCATAGGCTAAAGCTGCAATCGCCTGAGCGCCACCTATGCGATAAATTTCTTCTATTCCTGCTTCTTGGGCAGCTACTAAAACGGCTGGATTAACTGCTTTTCCACCTCTTACCGGTGTTACCATCACGATCCGAGGTACACCTGCTACTTTAGCTGGTATAGCGTTCATTAATACTGTACTGGGGTAGGAAGCTCGTCCTCCTGGTACGTATAAACCTGCCCGATCTACAGGTGTATAACGTTTACCCAATACTACTTCGTCATCACCAAAGTGTACCCAGCTTTTTGGGACTCGCTGGCGATGGAATGCTTCAATTTGACGACAGGCCAGTTGAATGGCTGCCAACAAATCTTTAGGTACTTGCTGATAAGCTGCATCCAGTTCTGAGCCTGTCACTCTGAGTTCTTCTGGTTGCAAGGTTTGTTGATCAAATTCGGCTGTGTAGTGCAGTACAGCTTTGTCGCCTTGGCGCTTAACTGCTTGTAACACTTCTCGCACCGTTGCTTCTTTGTGCAGCACTTGTTGATCATGGGTGCGTTCGCAGATACGTTGTAGTTCGGCTCTAACGTCTGCCTGCTGAGTAATAATTCGCAGCATGGAGTAAAGACAATGCCAAAATTATAATATTTCGCTTTACTAAACTTACTCAAATCTGCCTAAAAATATGAAGTTAGCTTCCTGTTTACAGCAGAATTCAGGAGTCAGGAGTCAGGGGTGAAACTAGCTTGGTGTCTAGGTTTCAATTTTGATTCTGTACCTCATTGATTTGCAATCTGGTGTATGTTCAAGAGTGACGGCACTTACTTAATTTACAGGCTTTCGGTGCGGACAAAGCTTGCCCTACCTGACTATCTTCAAATTTGAAGACTTGGTTATTGCCTAAAGGGTATTTTAGATTAACTAATTTACCTTTGTCAAAACCTTACTTACGATGACTTAAACAAGTTTAAGTAAATTTAGGCAAGAGTTCGAGTAAATTTATTAGCTTATTTGAGTATTAGTTTGACTATTAGCCCATTTCGGGATCAAGTTTATTCCAATTCTCTTCTCTAGCTTAACCTGGATTTTTTTGATACTCCTAAGATTCTTGCCTAATAATCTTAATCATATCTTTTCTTCTTGATGCAAATTCACAACTTTGGCAAAATGCTGATCAGAAATTTTTTAGGTAAGATTTTTTGCAGAAATTATAACATTGGTAATTTTGGTGCTATATTAGTAAATCTAGTAGTGTGTGTACATATTAATTAATAGTCTTTTTGGAATTGACTGTGGCTAATTCAAAGTCTGCTCTTAAACGCGCAAAAATCGGTGAACGTAATCGTCTGCGGAACAAAGCATATAAGTCAGCAGTAAGAACGCTGATGAAAAAATACTTTGTGGCAGTAGAAGAATATGGGGCTAATCCTAGCCCAGAAGCAAAGCAAGTTGTAGATACAAGAATGTCTGAGGCTTACAGCAAAATTGATAAAGCTGTGAAGCGGGGTATATTCCATCCCAACAACGGAGCTAGGAAGAAGTCAAGATTGGCTAAAAGAGTCAAAGCTGTTACCCAAACAGCATAGCAGTTGTAGTTATTGATAACGAGCTAATAAAGACTCACAACATCCTCAGCAATGGCCTCTGACAAAAACTATGCGGCTAATAGACACCCACGTACATCTTAACTTTGATCTTTTTCGGACAGATTTAGCAGCAGTGCGATCGCGTTGGCAAACAGCAGGGATAGTACATCTAGTCCATTCCTGTGTTCATCCCGGAGAATTTGCCAGCATCCAAGCCCTAGCTCACCAATTTCCCGAAATTAGCTTTGCTGTTGGCTTGCATCCCTTAGATGCCTGTAAATGGGAACAGAACACAGCAGAGAAAATAAAATCTCTAGCCAATTCTGATCATCAAATTGTAGCTATTGGAGAAATGGGCTTAGATTTCTACAAAGCAAATAACTATGAGCAACAGGTCATGGTATTTGAAGAACAGTTAGCGATCGCCACCGAATTGAACTTACCAGTGATCATCCATTGTCGTGATGCAGCTCCACAAGTAAGAGAGATATTGCAAAAATGGCGAGAGATTCAAGGGGAAAGAGTACGGGGTGTAATGCACTGTTGGGGTGGTACACCTCAAGAGACTCAATGGTTTCTAGATTTGGGCTTTTACATCAGTTTTAGTGGCACAGTCACCTTTAAAAATGCAAAAACCATACAAGCATCAGCAGCTATGGTTAGCAGCGATCGCTTGTTAATAGAAACTGATTGTCCCTTTTTGTCGCCCACACCCAAAAGGGGAGAAAAGCGCAACGAACCCGCTTACGTGGGTTATGTAGCCCAACAACTAGCAAAAATCAGGGGAGAAACAGTAGAAGAGATTGCCAATCAAACCACGGAAAATGCTTGTAAATTGTTTGGACTGTCATTAGATAAATAGAATTAATTTCAGCATTAGAGATGATGGCAAATTAACCTACCAGTAACATTTCTTCAAGCTATCTTATGAAGTAAATCACAAAAACCTGAACTCTGCCATGACAAAACTGTGATAAAATCATTATCCTCCAAAGCATTTTACATAGGTCATAATGATAAAGGAAGGAACATTAAACTAACTACAGAAATTAGCCAAGTTACAGCTATGAAAAAATCTAGTTAGTCAGGAGCTAGTGATTGTTGATCATAAAAATATCCAAAATTTACGGACATCTAAAATATCTCTACAAGCAGATGCTCTCAATAAAAAACAAGCCCTGGCAGACTATTCGGATATGGAATGCAACCACAACAGCTGAATTCTGAGTATCAAACTATTAAAGATTAATAAAAGTAAGAGCCTTGTGACTAAAAATCAGCAAAATAAATTCATCCTGATTCAGAACCGACCCTTACGGATTCTTCATTTTTGGGATATCACCACCAGTATAGAAGAGGCGTGTTAAAAATACAGCAGTATGAGTGAAACCTTGGCTGCGTCCAGAAAAAATATCACCCCTCCTCAGCAATATCCATTTCAGATTTTATAGCTGCAAATAGCTTTTAAGCTACAAGAAAGGGTAGTTTCTAGAAAAATTACTCAATAAATTGTACAGACAAAGCTAAAGTTGGGAACACCAACACAGCAGCACTCAAGCGAAAGTTTAACCAGGTTGACAAAGGTAGAGGCATGACTAACGAAACATACATGGAACCAGCCTTTCTGTTGCCCGACTTGATTGAAATCCAGCGTTCAAGCTTTCGCTGGTTTTTAGAAGAAGGATTAATAGAAGAGTTGAACTCATTTAGTCCCATCACAGATTACACAGGGAAACTAGAACTTCACTTTTTAGGACAAAACTATAAACTCAAAGAACCTAAATATAGCGTCGAAGAATCTAAACGACGTGATAGCACTTATGCAGTACAGATGTATGTGCCTACAAGACTGCTAAATAAAGAAACAGGGGATATTAAAGAACAAGAAGTATTCATAGGTGATCTGCCCTTAATGACAGATAGGGGTACGTTTATTATTAACGGAGCCGAGAGGGTAATAGTTAACCAGATCGTCCGGTCGCCAGGAGTTTATTACAAATCAGAAATTGACAAAAACGGACGCAGGACTTATTCTGCCAGCTTAATACCCAACCGGGGGGCATGGCTCAAATTTGAAACGGATCGTAACGATTTAGTGTGGGTCAGAATAGATAAAACCCGCAAACTATCAGCCCAGGTACTTCTCAAAGCACTAGGATTATCTGATAACGAAATCTTTGATGCCCTACGCCACCCAGAGTATTTCCAAAAAACCATTGAAAAAGAAGGGCAATTTTCCGAAGAAGAAGCCCTGATGGAGTTGTATCGCAAACTTCGTCCTGGTGAACCGCCAACAGTACTAGGTGGACAGCAACTACTAGAATCACGCTTCTTTGATCCCAAGCGCTATGACCTGGGTAAAGTAGGTAGATACAAACTCAACAAAAAACTCCGCCTCTCCGTCCCAGACACCATGCGCGTCCTGACCCCAGGGGACATCCTCTCCGCCATAGATTATCTGATCAATCTAGAATATGATATTGGTAGCATTGACGACATTGATCACCTCGGAAATCGCCGAGTTAGAAGTGTTGGTGAACTACTGCAAAACCAAGTGAGAGTAGGCTTAAACAGATTAGAGCGGATTATTCGGGAAAGAATGACAGTATCAGATGCTGAAGTTCTGACCCCCGCATCCCTAGTCAACCCCAAACCATTAGTGGCAGCAATCAAAGAATTCTTTGGTTCTAGCCAACTAAGTCAGTTTATGGATCAAACCAATCCCTTAGCAGAATTGACCCATAAACGCCGACTCAGTGCCTTGGGCCCTGGAGGTTTAACCAGAGAAAGAGCGGGCTTTGCTGTACGGGATATTCATCCTAGCCACTACGGACGTATTTGCCCAATTGAAACTCCAGAGGGACCAAACGCCGGACTAATTGGTTCACTAGCTACCCATGCCCGCGTTAACCTCTATGGATTTTTAGAAACACCCTTTAGACCCGTAGAAAATGGCAGAGTAAGATTTGATATCCCACCAGTGTACATGACAGCAGACGAAGAAGACGATCTGCGAACTGCCACAGGTGACGTACCCTTAGACGAAAACGGTTACATCAAAGGACCACAAGTACCCGTCCGCTATCGGCAAGATTGGACAACCACAAGCCCAGAACAAGTAGACTACGTAGCCGTTTCCCCAGTACAGATCGTATCCGTAGCAACCAGCATGATTCCCTTCCTGGAACATGATGATGCGAACCGTGCCTTAATGGGGTCAAATATGCAACGTCAGGCAGTACCTTTATTAAAACCAGAACGTCCCTTAGTAGGAACAGGCTTAGAAGCCCAAGGTGCTAGAGACTCAGGGATGGTGATTGTATCCCGGACAGATGGGGATGTAGTGTATGTAGACGCATCCGAAATTCGTGTCAGAGTTAGGGAGGGAACAGGTGACAGGTTACAGGTGACAGGTGACAGCCAAGAAACCTCCTCTTCCTCAGTCTCCAAACCCCAGGAAATTAGATATGTTTTATCTAAATATCAACGCTCTAACCAAGATACCTGCTTAAACCAAAAACCACTGGTGAGAATTGGGGAAAAAGTTGTTGCTGGACAAGTTCTGGCTGATGGTTCTTCTACAGAAGGGGGAGAACTGGCATTAGGACAAAACATCGTTGTTACCTATATGCCCTGGGAAGGTTACAACTACGAAGATGCAATCTTGATTTCTGAACGTCTGGTCCAAGACGATGTATACACCTCAATTCACATTGAAAAATATGAAATTGAAGCCAGACAAACCAAACTCGGACCAGAAGAAATCACCAGAGAAATTCCCAACGTCGGGGAAGATGCCTTACGTCAATTGGATGAACAGGGAATAATTCGAATCGGAGCATGGGTAGATGCTGGGGATATTCTCGTGGGAAAAGTCACCCCCAAAGGTGAATCTGACCAACCCCCAGAAGAAAAACTCCTCCGGGCAATCTTTGGTGAAAAAGCTCGTGATGTGCGGGATAATTCCCTACGCGTTCCCAACGGTGAAAAAGGCCGGGTTGTGGATGTGCGACTGTTCACCAGAGAACAGGGTGATGAACTGCCACCGGGTGCAAACATGGTAGTACGGGTTTACGTTGCCCAAAAACGGAAAATCCAAGTCGGCGACAAAATGGCAGGGAGACATGGTAACAAAGGGATTATTTCCCGGATTCTCCCAGCCGAAGATATGCCTTATTTGCCCGATGGTTCACCAGTAGATATCGTTCTCAATCCCTTGGGTGTACCGAGCCGGATGAACGTAGGTCAAGTATTTGAATGTTTATTAGGTTGGGCTGGCTATAACTTGGGAGTGAGGTTTAAAATTACTCCCTTTGACGAAATGTATGGGGAAGAGTCATCACGGCGGATTGTCCACGGCAAGTTACAAGAGTCGCGGGATGAAACTGGGAAAGATTGGCTCTATAACCCTGACAATGCTGGCAAAATCACGGTTTATGATGGGCGTACTGGTGAACCCTTTGACCATCCTGTCACCGTAGGTGTGGCCTATATGCTCAAACTGGTGCATTTAGTTGATGATAAAATTCACGCTCGTTCCACTGGACCCTATTCTCTGGTGACTCAACAACCCCTGGGTGGTAAAGCTCAACAAGGTGGACAAAGATTTGGAGAAATGGAAGTATGGGCGTTGGAGGCCTTTGGTGCGGCTTATACCTTGCAGGAATTGTTAACTGTTAAGTCCGATGATATGCAAGGTAGAAACGAAGCACTCAATGCCATTGTTAAGGGTAAGGCTATTCCCCGTCCTGGTACTCCAGAATCCTTTAAGGTATTGATGCGAGAGTTGCAGTCCTTGGGTTTAGATATTGCTGTCCATAAGGTAGAAACCCAAGCTGATGGTAGTTCCTTGGATGTGGAAGTTGACCTGATGGCAGACCAAGGTTCTCGTCGTACTCCACCTCGTCCTACCTATCAGTCACTTTCCCGTGAGTCCTTGGAAGAGGAAGAGTAGTAATGAGGTGAGGGGGTGAGTGGGTGAGGGGAGAAATAAATAACCCCATTACCCATTACCCATTACTAATGAGACTAATAACTAATAACTAATGACTAATAATTATTATGAGATCAATTCAATCTAATCAATTTGACTACGTAAAAATCGGTATAGCATCACCAGACCGGATTCGCATTTGGGGAGAGCGGACTTTACCTAATGGTCAGGTAGTGGGTGAGGTGACAAAACCAGAAACCATTAACTACCGGACTTTGAAACCAGAAATGGATGGTTTATTTTGTGAACGGATTTTTGGCCCGGCGAAGGACTGGGAATGTCACTGTGGTAAATATAAACGGGTGCGCCATCGTGGGATTGTCTGCGAGCGCTGCGGTGTGGAAGTGACAGAATCGAGGGTACGTCGTCACCGCATGGGTTTTATTAAGCTGGCAGCACCAGTAGCCCATGTCTGGTATCTCAAAGGTATCCCCAGTTATATTGCGATTTTGCTAGATATGCCCTTGCGGGATGTGGAGCAAATTGTTTACTTCAACTCATACTGTGTGTTGGCTGCTGGTAATGCTGATACTCTTACCTACAAACAACTGTTAACCGAAGACCAGTGGATTGAAATTGAAGATGCTATTTACAGCGAAGATTCCCAACTGGTAGGGGTGGAAGTTGGCATTGGGGCTGAGGCGCTGCTGAGATTGTTGGCAGATATTAATTTGGAGCAGGAAGCCGAAAGTCTGCGGGAAGAAATTAATAATGCCAAGGGACAAAAACGCGCCAAATTAATTAAACGGCTGCGGGTGATTGATAACTTCATTGCTACTGGTTCTAAACCAGAATGGATGGTAATGTCTTATATTCCCGTGATTCCTCCCGATTTGCGTCCAATGGTGCAGTTGGATGGGGGGAGATTTGCCACCAGTGATTTGAATGATTTGTACCGCCGGGTGATTAACCGTAACAATCGGTTAGCTAGATTACAGGAAATTTTGGCACCGGAGATTATTGTCCGTAACGAAAAACGGATGTTGCAGGAAGCGGTAGATGCTCTGATTGATAATGGTCGTCGCGGTCGGACTGTGGTGGGAGCAAATAACCGTCCTTTGAAGTCTTTGTCGGACATTATTGAAGGTAAACAGGGACGTTTCCGGCAGAACCTGTTAGGTAAACGGGTGGACTATTCTGGACGTTCTGTAATTGTGGTCGGACCCAAGTTACAAATTCACCAGTGTGGATTACCGAGGGAAATGGCCATTGAATTATTCCAGCCCTTTGTGATTAACAGGTTGATTCGTTCCGGCATGGTGAACAATATCAAGGCAGCGAAGAAACTAATTTCTCGCAATGACCCCAGCGTCTGGGATGTGTTGGAAGAGGTGATAGAAGGGCATCCGGTGATGTTAAACCGAGCACCCACCCTGCATAGGTTAGGTATTCAGGCTTTTGAACCGATTTTAGTAGAAGGTAGAGCTATTCAACTCCATCCTTTGGTATGTCCAGCCTTTAACGCTGACTTTGATGGTGACCAAATGGCAGTTCATGTACCTCTATCCTTAGAAAGTCAGGCAGAAGCGCGGCTGTTGATGTTGGCTTCTAACAACATTCTTTCACCAGCAACAGGTAAACCCATTGTTACCCCTAGCCAAGATATGGTTTTGGGAGCATATTACCTAACTGCCGAAAACCCCGGAGCGACAAAAGGTAAAGACAAATTTTTTGCTTCCTTGGATGACGTAATTATGGCATATCAAGAACAACAAGTAGACCTTCATGCCTATATTTACGTGCGGTTTGATGGGGAAATGCAAACAGGAGAACCTGATAAAGAGCCGTTAGAAGTTGTCCAAAACGAAGATGGTACTCGGACTTTGCTGTATAAATTCCGCCGTGTCCGTGAAGATGCCCAAGGTAATTTGATGTCTCAGTATATCTATACGACCCCTGGTAGGGTGATTTATAACAAGGCAATTGAAGAAGCGTTAGCTAGTTAGGTGAGGTGACAGTTGACAGTTGACAGGTGACAGTGAAGAAAAGTTATGAGTACCGATTACGGAGTGCTGATGAGAAATTTTCTCCCATTTTTCCCTGTTCCCTGTTGCCTATCCCCTATTTCCTATTCCTGATTACCAATGACTAAGGACTAATGACTAATGACTGAAAACATGATTTTTCGTAACCTTGTCGTTAACAAGGGTCAACTGAGAAAATTAATTGCGTGGTCGTTTACCCATTATGGGACAGCACGGACAGCGGTAATGGCGGATAAACTCAAAGACCTGGGTTTCCGCTATGCTACCAAAGCCGGAGTATCCATCAGCGTAGATGATTTGATGGTTCCCCCTTCCAAAAAATCCCTCCTGGAAGCAGCAGAAGCAGAGATTCTCAGCACCGAGGAACGGTTTAAACGGGGTGAAATTACTGAAGTGGAACGTTTCCAAAAGGTAATTGATACCTGGAATGGAACATCAGAAAGTTTAAAAGACGAAGTTGTTACCCACTTTAAACAAACCAATCCCCTCAACTCCGTCTACATGATGGCCTTCTCTGGAGCGCGGGGAAACATTTCCCAAGTCAGGCAGTTAGTAGGAATGCGGGGACTAATGGCAGATCCCCAAGGAGAGATTATTGACCTACCTATTAAAACCAACTTCCGGGAAGGACTAACAGTTACAGAATATATTATTTCTAGTTACGGAGCAAGAAAGGGATTAGTTGATACAGCACTGAGAACCGCCGACTCTGGATATTTAACCAGACGATTGGTGGATGTTTCCCAAGATGTAATTGTGCGGGAAATAGACTGCGGTACAAGCCGGGGCATAATCTTAGGAGACATGATAGAAAACTCCAAAGTATTAATCCCCATAGGCACAAGATTAATGGGGAGAGTGGTAGGTGAGGATGTAATTCATCCTGTGACCAAAGAAATGATCGCCCCTCGCAACACCCCAGTATCCGATGATTTAGCCGAAGAAATTCAAGCTGCTGGAGTTAAACAGGTATTAGTGCGATCGCCACTGACCTGTGAAGCAGCCCGTTCCGTATGTCAACATTGTTATGGTTGGAGTTTGGCCCATGCCAAAATGGTAGACTTGGGTGAAGCCGTAGGGATTATTGCTGCCCAAAGTATAGGTGAACCGGGTACACAGTTAACCATGCGTACCTTCCACACCGGGGGGGTATTTACCGGGGAAGTTGCCCAACAGGTGCGGGCAAAAACAGCGGGAACAGTGAAAATATCCCGTAAGTTAAAAACCCGTCCCTACCGTACCCGTCATGGTGAAGATGCCTTGTATGCAGAAACCAATGGGACGTTAAACATTGAAGGTGAAGGTGGAGACAACCAGGAAATTTCCATTACCCAAGGTTCTACCTTATATATTCAACCAGGGCAAAAGGTAAAAGTTGCCCAGTTAATTGCTGAGGTAGCATTGGGCGGTAGGACTGCCAGGGCAAATACAGAGAAAGCTGTCAAAGATGTAGCCACTGACTTGGCTGGAGAAGTACAATTTGCCGATGTGGTAGCAGAACAAAAAACCGACCGTCAGGGGAATACTACCACTACAGCCACTAGAGGCGGTTTGATTTGGATTTTGTCTGGGGAAGTTTATAACTTACCACCAGGGGCAGAATTGGTAGTCAAAAATGGTGATGCCATTGCCAGTAATGGAGTCTTGGCAGAAACCAAACTCACCAGTGTCCATGGGGGTATGGTGCGGCTACCGGAGGCGACACCAGGGAAAGCGACTAGGGAAATTGAAATTATCACCGCTTCTGTGATTTTAGATCAGGCAACAGTAACGGTGCAGAGTTCCCAAGGCAAGAATAATTATTTAGTTTCCACCAGCAATAATCAAACCTTTAACCTGCGGACTACACCGGGAACTAAAGTTCAAAATGGGCAAATTGTCGCCGAGTTAATTGATGACAGTTACCGGACTACCACCGGGGGATTTTTAAAATTTGCCGGCATTGAGGTGCAGAAGAAAGGTAAGGCCAAGTTAGGTTATGAGGTAGTAACTGGGGGAACACTACTGTGGATTCCAGAGGAAACCCATGAGGTAAATAAAGATATTTCCTTATTGTTGGTAGAAGATGGGCAGTATGTGGAGGCAGGAACAGAAGTTGTTAAAGATATTTTCTGTCAAAACAGTGGTGTAATTGAAATCACCCAGAAAAACGACATCCTCAGAGAAGTGGTGATTAAACCAGGGGAATTGCTAATGGTGGATGATCCAGAGGCAGTATTAAGCCGGGATAACACCTTTGTCCAACCTGGGGAAGAATTCCAAGGAGTAGTAGCCACAGAGTTACGCTATATCCAGTATGTAGAATCTCCCGAAGGTCCGGCCTTATTGAGTCGTCCGGTGGTGGAATTTGCCGTTCCTAATAATCCTGACTTACCTTCGACTACATCCGTCGGTCAAGAAGCCAATGGCCGTTCTATTCAACTGCGGGCAGTACAACGTTTACCCTACAAAGATTCCGAACGGGTGAAATCTGTAGAAGGGGTGGAACTATTGCGATCGCAATTGGTGTTAGAAATTGAAGAAGAAGCGGAAGATATTACAGCTTCTCCCTTAGCTGCGGACATTGAATTAGTTAATGACGATGAACATCCTGAGATTCAAAGATTGCAGCTGGTAATTTTAGAATCCTTAGTCATTCGTCGTGACATAGCTGCCGATGCCACCCAAGGCAGTACCCACACTACCCTAGAAGTTGAAGATGGTCTGACCATTGAACCAGGGGCAGTGGTAGCTAGGACTCAGATTTTGTGTAAGGAGGGTGGTATTGTCCGTGGTGTCCGCAGGGATGTAGAAGCGGTGCGTCGTTGTTTGGTACTGAGAGAAGTAGACATGACCACCATTACCACCACAGCCCCACCCACTGTCAAGAAAGGTGATTTGTTAGTAGAGGGTGTAGAAATTGCCCCAGGGATAGTAGCGCCAGAATCTGGACAGGTATTAGCAGTCAAAGCAGGTGAGAAGTTACAAGTTACAGGTGACAGTCAGGACGGGAGTGTTTCCCCATGCTCCTATTCCATTACCTTGCGGACTGGTCGTCCTTATCGGGTCAGTCCTGGGGCGGTGTTGCAGATTGAAGATGGGGACTTGGTGCAACGGGGTGACAATTTGGTATTGTTAGTATTTGAGCGGGCTAAAACTGGGGATATTATCCAAGGTTTACCGAGAATTGAAGAGTTGTTAGAAGCTCGTAAACCCAAGGAAGCCTGTATTTTGTCTCGGAATGCCGGAGAAGTGAAGGTAGTTTATGGCGAAGGAGATGAAACTTCCATAGTCCGTGATGCCTACAGTATCAAGGTGATGGAAGCTGGTGGGACTGTGACTGATTATCCCCTTGGGCCCGGACAAAACCTGATAGTTTCCGATGGGGTGCAGGTAAACGCTGGTCAACCTTTAACCGATGGCCCTTCTAACCCCCATGAGATTTTAGAGATATTCTTCAGTTTGGGTTCTGACGAAGGAATTTATGCCTGTGCTAGTCATGCCTTACAGAAAGTACAAAGCTTTTTGGTGAATGAGGTACAGATGGTGTACCAGTCCCAAGGCATTGATATTTCTGACAAACACATTGAGGTCATTGTCCGCCAGATGACCAACAAAGTCCGCATTGATGATGGTGGGGACACCACCATGTTACCGGGTGAGTTGGTGGAACTGCGACAGGTGGAACAGGTGAATGAGGCTATGTCCATTACTGGTGGAGCTAAGGCTGAATATACTCCAGTGTTGTTGGGGATTACTAAGGCATCCTTAAATACCGACAGTTTCATTTCTGCGGCTTCGTTCCAGGAAACCACTAGGGTGTTAACTGAAGCAGCTATTGAGGGTAAGTCTGATTGGCTACGTGGTTTAAAGGAAAACGTGATCATTGGACGGTTGATACCCGCAGGTACTGGTTATAACACCTATGAAGAAACCACTACCATTGAAGATTATGGTACAGATTTGGGTTCTGGAGTATTAGATGAAGCCGATGATCCTCTGGATATGGTATTAGATGACCGCACTGCTAAATTGTACAGTCTAGATGCTCCTGATTTAGATAGTGGTACTTATGGTGGTAGACAGAGTGATAGATCCATTTTGGATGATGACGATGATTTAATTGCCGATGAAGTCATATCTGCTATTGAAGGAGAGGAAGAAGAAGAGGAATACGCAGATGATGATGATTTTGAGGATTAATCTCAAAACATAGGTAATATTAAAAGGGTAAAAGTTAATATGCTTTTACCCTTTTTATTTTCTTTTTTTCAATTGATTGAAACTGTTTTCTTGTTTCTGAGAAAACCCTTAACATTAAAAATTCGTAACTGTCACACTTAAACCAGAATCAAGTCTGGGAACTTTTAAATATTCAATTGGCTCGTAATTTTTAGGGTCTAAATCCTTTGTTGATACGCAGGGTTTAAAGAATTTTTCTGGATTATCAAGATAGTCAAGGGGGTTAATTTTTTTGCATTCTGGATCACGTATTGTAAAACTGGTATTTTTAGTTTCAGAGTCTTCTTTAACATAATTCCATTTATTATTAATACTTGCTGCTTCTGTCACTAAGTTAGTAGCTGGACTACCTTTATTTGTCGCCCCCTGAACTGACTTTGTTTGAGAATATACCTTGGTAATGGTTACTGTATTAATCACTATAGTTGAGATGACAATCATCATAGTGGCTAAGGCTGATTTCCTCATTTTTCACCCCTTATATTGATTCTTAATTTACAGCATTTAGCAGACACATCAGGTACAAATCTTCTCACCCAGAGAGTCAGTGCATAAAAAAACACCCCCCATTTCTGGAGGGTATTTTTTATTTAACTAAGCTTATTAAACCCAGTGGATTAACCGTTGATTGCAGGAGCGCTCAAAGCAACAGGAGCAACTTCACCAGCAGCTAAATCCAAGGGGAAGTTGTGAGCGTTACGCTCGTGCATTACTTCCATACCTAAGTTAGCGCGGTTGATTACATCTGCCCAAGTACCGATGACACGACCTTGAGAATCAATGATGGATTGGTTGAAGTTGAAACCGTTCAAGTTAAACGCCATGGTGCTTACACCTAAAGCAGTGAACCAGATACCAACTACTGGCCATGCAGCCAAGAAGAAGTGTAAGGAACGGCTGTTGTTGAAGGAAGCGTATTGGAAAATCAAGCGACCGAAGTAACCATGTGCTGCAACAATGTTGTAGGTTTCTTCTTCTTGACCGAACTTGTAACCGTAGTTTTGAGATTCGGTTTCGGTTGTTTCACGAACCAAGGAAGATGTTACCAAAGAACCGTGCATTGCAGAGAACAAAGAACCACCGAATACACCAGCTACACCTAACATATGGAAGGGGTGCATCAAGATGTTGTGTTCTGCTTGGAACACGATCATGAAGTTAAATGTACCGGAGATACCTAAAGGCATACCGTCGGAGAATGAACCTTGACCGATGGGGTATACCAAGAATACTGCGGTTGCTGCTGCTACAGGAGCGGAGAATGCAACACAGATCCAAGGACGCATACCTAAGCGGTAAGAAAGTTCCCATTCACGACCTAAGTAGCAAGCTACACCGATTAAGAAGTGGAATACTACCAACTGGTAAGGACCACCGTTGTACAACCACTCATCTAAGGAAGCTGCTTCCCAGATAGGGTAGAAGTGCAAACCAATAGCGTTGGAGGAAGGAACAACTGCACCAGAGATGATGTTGTTTCCGTAGATTAAAGAACCTGCAACTGGCTCACGGATACCGTCAATGTCAACGGGAGGCGCAGCTATGAAGGCGATGATGAAGCAGGTGGTTGCTGCTAACAGGGTAGGGATCATGAGTACGCCGAACCAGCCGATGTATACACGGTTTTCGGTGCTTGTGATGAACTCACAAAAGCGATCCCATACGTTTGCGCTTTGGCGCTGTTGAATGGTTGTAGTCATTGTTTATGATTGCTTTGTTTATAATGTTGGCGAGTTGTTTTGCTCACCTGTATATAACTCTAAACTGTATATTTCGTTTTGTAAAGATAAATTAATTTAGTGTATCTTATAACAGATATATGTTTTTCTAATGTGACGAGATTGACAAAATAATTAGGGTGGGCAAGATGCCCACCCCACAAGATTTGTAGATTCTTGATCAGCAAATATCAACCAGGAGGCCAGGACAAAGATCGTCCGCCTAATATATGTATGTGTAGGTGATAGACGGTTTGACCGCCATCGTTACCTGTATTCATAACTAGGCGATAACCATTCTCTAGTCCTGCTTGGGAGGCGACTTTTTTGGCGGTTAATAATAGATGTCCAAGTAAAGCTTGATCTTCTGGTTCGGCGGTAGCTATGTTAACTATGGGTTTTTTGGGGATGATGAGGATGTGAACTGGTGCTTGGGGGTTAACATCTGTGAATGCTAAAGCCAAGTCATCCTCATAAACTATGTTGGCGGGAATTTCCCGACGGATGATTTGACTGAAAATTGTGTCTGTGGGTTTGCTCATGCAGATTTACGTGTATCGTGTCTGTGAATAGTTATCATATTCTGTTAGAGCAAGGAATGGGAAAACAGTTAGTGAGGTAAATCAAATAATACGGTAGTCATGTAATTATCTGCCCACTCTTGACCAAATGCTTTTTCCAAAACACGTCTGGTTTTATCATTTTGTTGTTGTTTGGTGCAGTAATTTTTTTGTCCAGCAATAATTACGGCTTCTTTTTCTGATGTTACAGGACTGGAGGAAACGGCTTGACTACAATGAATTTCTAAAAATTCTTTTACTCGTCCTAAAAATAAGCTTTCTTCTTCTACAGAACTAGGGCGAATGAAGAGACAAAAATCAGAGAAAATATTTCCCCACTCTGGTAGTTCACGGGGTTGAGAGAAATTTATAGGGTTTAATTGTGTAAGTTGAGAATTATAACCTGCTGGTAATTTTCGTTCTAAGTTAACAGGAGAAAGATCGGCAATTGCTGCACTAATTTGACCTCTTCCTCCAACTAAATCGCAACCAAACATAGGTATATCATATTCAGTACGAGGAAACATGACACAATGCAAAATATCTAACATATTCCCCACTCTTGCGAGTTCCAAGTGCATTTTGCGGAATTGTGGTGTTTGATAACAGCGATTTTCTATAATGAGTTTTTCTCCTTCTAGTCTACCTTCCACATATCCTAATTCAGCAGGTAAATGATAGGTTGATAAATCTAGATGTTGATGCCAAACTGCTTCAATTGTATCAGCTAGTTGACAAATGAGGGGATGTTGTTGTTCACGGAGAGAAGGTTGAGAAGTAGAGGACATATTATCCTAAATCATGTAATTTATTCTTTATTTTACAATTAGTAAGTACATTCTATTGTGTTGAGAATTATAAACAGATTAAAAGCTGTTCGTAAAGCTTGATTGGAGTTGCCAAATGCAGCTAATTTAATCAATTGTTTTAAGTAAAAAGCATGATGGAAATTTTGACAATAAACAATGATCATTTATTGCCAAAAATTTGTCACTTCATATCCTAATTCAGCTATCATTTGCCGTAGTAATGGTAAACTTAAACCAATCACATTACTATGACAACCTTCTATTTTTTCCACAAATAAACTACCAAAACCTTCTAAAGCAAAAGCACCTGCACATTTAAGGGGTTCACCTGTATTCACATAGGCTGTTATCGCATGATTGCTCATTTTGGCAAAATAAACCCTAGTTACTTGACAATTAACAATAGTTTTATTTTGTGCATTATCAATCAACACATGACCTGTGTATAAATCACCAAAATTACCTTGCATTAATTGCCAACGAGCGATAGCCACCTCTGCATTTTCAGGTTTACCATAAATCTCACCATCAATAGCTAAAACTGAATCACAACCCATCACTAAAGCCTCTGAAAACATAGGTGCTACAGTTTCAGCTTTACAGCGAGCTAAGGTTTTTACTAACTGTGCAGGTTCAGTAATTTCAATTTGTGATTCATCAAAATCACTAGCTTTAATGATAGGTTCAATTCCCACAGTTTTTAATAAGCGACGACGAGCAGGAGAAGCAGAAGCTAATATAAATTGAGGAACAGTCATAATTAATAATATAAATGATTTGTCAAGGTACTTGGTAATTGGGCAAAGGGAAGAGTTAAAATTTATGTAATTTTGTTTTTTAAATTTTGACTTTTTAATTTATTTCTCTCCCTCCTCCCAATCACTTAAATTAATACACAGTAAAAGAAGTAACAACTTCATCAATCATCCGTTGCAGTTTTTTCCAGCGTTTTTCGGGTACTGAAGCATTAAAGGTGAACAGTTTACCACGACTTACCGCAACACTAGATATATTATGTCTTGCTTGGCGATTGGGAAGTTTTACCTCGTACTCCAACAGGTAATATGTATTACCATCAACTTCTTTCTGGGCAACATTAATTAATTCTGCTGAACGGCCAGAACCTGGAGGAGCAAGAGCCGCTTTTCCTAATCTATATCCTACTTCTGTAGGTGTTCCTAACTCTGTCAAAGATTTTCCTTCAGGTACAGGACTGATGACCACGGAGACATTTTCCGATACCTCAATTAAATCATGAAACACCACATCAGGCCCGTTGGCAACTTTCACTTGCAACCAACCATTAGGATATAAAAACTGATAACCATCCGCAGTATCTACAAAGCTTTTGAGTCCAGCAGCAGCCGCTACGCCTGGGTTACTGAGGCTGACACTTAACACCAAAACTAAGATTAACGCAATTCGTTTCCACATTAGACAAAATTCCTTTGGGCTGGAAGCAAGACAAGATAAACACTATTGAACTTTAGTATTCTCTCATCAATTGGTACTTTATGGGATTATCATAGAGAAGTTTTATTTTCTCCCTATGGATTATTACCCGAATAAATATTATGAATAATATTCCTTGTCTTTGGCTACCTGCACCCCAAAATTTACATTTATCATCTTCTGATGTACATATTTGGAAAATCAATCTTAAACAGTCAGAATTACAGATTCAAGCCTTAAAGGAAACCTTATCAAGTGACGAAATTGCTCGGTCTGAAAGATTTTATTTTCCAGAACACCGACAACGTTTTATTGTTGGGCGTGGTAGTTTACGTCTGATTTTAGGAGGTTACTTAAATGTAGAACCAATAGAAATAGAATTTGATTACCACCAACGAGGAAAACCATTTTTAGCTCCTAAATTTTTAGATTCAAGATTATTTTTTAATATATCACATTCTCAAGATTTAGGATTATTGGGAGTCAGTTATCAACAATTAATTGGGGTAGATGTAGAATATATGCGCCCCATGTCTGATTTAGAAAATCTTGCTCAACGTTTTTTTCTCGCTCAAGAATATGAAATCATCAAATCCCTAAATTCCGTAGAAAAACAACAAGTATTTTTTCGTTACTGGACTTGTAAAGAAGCTTATTTAAAAGCTACGGGAGATGGTTTAGTGAAATTAGAAAATATAGGAATTGACTTAACACCCACCCAACCTGCTCAGTTACTGGTTGTAGGTAATTGGCAACTTCAGGAATTAATACCAGCAGATAATTTTGCAGCGGCAGTAGTTGTCGCTAATAATCACAATAATTTCCAGTTTTGGCAAGCATAAACTGGGAGAATCTTATGATTTGGACATCTTAACTATTTTATTTAGTACATCCGATTCCTGTAAATTAGATCTATTAAGAAAAGCCGTGCTTCTACTAGAGAAATGTGTCTGGGTTTACCTTGATAGACAATTTGGTATTCATTAATATCTGCTCTATCTCCATATCCTGAAATTAGCTTGCGGTGAAATGCTTCTTCTGCTAGTTCCTTCACTTCATTTCTGAGAGCAGTTGATGTTTTATTCATAACTATACTGGGTTTCAAATTACATCTTATTTTGTATTAAAAAGAGCGACATCATTACATCTTTCCCAAGTATTAGAAGTATTATTATTATCCTGAAAATGATGGGAGTAATTTTTTAAACATTAATTAAGTTGAAAATATACCCTTAGATAGCTGAAATTCATCCATAATAGGAATAGATTAAAGCTGAGTAACTAGCCTCAAAAATTGTCAATAAATTAAAAATCAATGGTTCAAGAGCAAAGTACCGATATCATCCGCATCAATGCCAGAAGAACTGATGTATTTGATATTTTCAACTTCACCTATTTCATTGGACCCAACCCCTATCTAGATACGGGTGCGCTAGTATTTGATTTTGCTTTAACTGAATACTTAGATCCTCTCCCTATTCAGGATTATATAGATACAATTAGTCATTTTTACCCTCACTTAGCAGAACAGAATTATCAATTATACGCTGACTTATTTGCTTGTATTGTTTCTGAAGTCGGTAAATTAGATATGGGTTTATACTTAAATGTTTGGAGCATTAAACCATATCATTCCTATGTCAGAATTAGTATTCAAGCCCTACATGAACGTACAGCCAGGGGAGTAGTTTATTTAGTTTGGGATTGGTTAGAAAGCATTACTAAAAATGAGTATTTTCCCTTTGAGGAAGAATTACTTAAATTACAAAATAAGTTCCGGGAATCTATTTACGGTGGACCCACAGTTTATGCTTTATGGCAAGCTGCACATCAACAAGGAATTCCCACTTTCTATTTATGGGAAGAAGGGTTAATGCAATATGGTTATGGTAAAAAACAAATCCGGGGGGTAGCAACAAGTTTTCATATTGATAGTCATCTAGATTCGGAATTTACTACCCGTAAAGATGACTGTAAGGAATTTTTAGACAGGTTAGGTTTTCCTATTCCTAATGGTGATATTGTTATTTCTGAAACCGAAGCGTTAGATGTAGCTATAGAAATTGGTTATCCTGTTGCAGTTAAGCCGGTAGTAGGTCATAAAGGAATTGGTGTCACTGCTAATGTCCAAGATTCTAGAGAATTAGAATATGCTTATCATTTAGCAAAGTTAGCCATTAGTGAAGATAAATCTACTAGAATTATTATTGAAAAAAGTATCTCAGGAACAGATTATAGATTACTCTGTATAAATGGTAAATTTATCGCCGCTACAGAACGTCGTCCACCGTCAATTATTGGTGATGGCTATTCTACTGTTAGAGAATTAATAGATAGAGAAAATTGCCAACCAGAACGCAAAGATACTCCGACTTCTCCCATGAGTCAGATTATTATTGATGAAGTTATGGAGGAATATTTATATGAACAAAGGTTGAGATTGGATAGCATAGTTAGGAAAGATGAAACTATTTATCTTTCTCCAGTTGCTAATATTTCATCTGGTGGAGTTAGTATTAATGCTACAGATAAAATTCACCCTGATAATATTATTTTAGCTGAAGAAATTGCCCAAAATTTTGGTCTTACTTGTCTGGGCATTGATGTTATTGCTCATAATATTTCTCAATCTTGGCAAATTAGTAATTTTGCTATTTTAGAAATTAATGCTGCACCGGGAATTTCAATGCACCTTAACCCTGCTATTGGTGCAAGTGTTGATGTTCCTGCCTATATTTTGTCAACATTTTTTCCCTCTGCTCAAGATGCGAGAATCCCAATTATTACTTTTAATCAGCTTACTTTTGATGAACTACAAATAATTATTGACCGTATTCTGTTTAAATATCCTCAATGGACAATAGGTGGTGTTTGTAGGGAAGGAATATTAGTCAACCATTCTGAAAAACTTCTTAGTCAAGACTACAATCGCAATATCCAAACTTTATTACGCAACCCTCAATTAGATTTACTCATTGCTGAATATCCAGAAGATATTCTAGAAACAGATGGAATGGTTTATAAAGGTAGTAATATTGTAGTTTTAGATCATCCCACAGAAACAGAAATGATGTTATTAAGGGATGCAATAGATGGTTCGATTTTTATAATTAGCAAAGAAAATCATGTTTCTATTCAACATAAAGGCTTAATTGAAAATTTAATTTTAGAGGAAGAAACAGAATTTTTGGATGTTTATTTACAAATAATTGATGCTCTTTTATAATGTAAGATGAGTTATTAATTATTTGTTTTTACAGCAATTATCATAGGCATAAAGTATATATGCGGCGGGCAAGATGCCCACCCCACAATATTTTTTCTATTCATTACTCCTTGATATTATAAATTTACTTGAGTTTGGCATGGGCAGCCAAAATAATTCTTTCTGTTTCCTCCCAACCAATACATTTATCAGTGACGGAAACACCATATTGTAATTCTTCACGTTTACCTGTAATCGGTTGATTACCTTCATATAAATTTGATTCCAACATCATTCCTAGAATAGAATTATTACCTTCTCCTATTTGCTGAATCACATTTTCTAAAACCGCAGGTTGCAATTTATAGTCCTTATTGGTGTTGCCATGACTGCAATCAATTACTATTCTTGGTGGTAAATTTGCAGCTTTTAATTGTTCTTCTACGAACTTCACATTTTCAGGATCAAAGTTAGGTTGATTACCACCACGTAAAATTACATGACCATGGGGATTACCTCTAGTTTGAAATACGCTCACCTGTCCTTTTTGATTAATTCCTAAAAAATTATGGGGCGTTTTCGCTGATTTGAGAGCATTTAAAGCCACGTTGATATTACCATCTGTACCATTTTTAAACCCTACTGGCATAGAAAGACCACTAGCCATTTCTCGATGAGTTTGTGATTCAGTAGTTCTGGCTCCAATTGCTGACCAAGAAACCAATTCACTGATATATTGAGGAATAATAGGATCAAGAGCTTCTGTTGCTGTTGGTAATCCCATTTCTGCTAGTTTTAACAACAAACTCCGAGCTATTAAAATTCCTCTTTCTACATGAAATGAATCATCCATATCTGGATCATTAATTAAACCTTTCCAACCTACGGTAGTTCTAGGTTTCTCAAAGTAAACTCGCATGATTAGCAGCAATTTATCGTCTACTTTTTCTGCTAAGACTTTTAGTCTTTCTGCATATTCTACGGCTAATTTCGGATCATGAATAGAACAGGGTCCAACTACAATAAATTTTCTGCTATCTTGAAAATCGAGGATGTTTTCTAATTCTTGTCTAAATTTTGAAATTGTACATTCGGCAGATTTAGTTAGTGGTAATTTTTCTTTAACTTGATTGGGAGTTAATAAAACGTGTGAACTTTTAATGTTTGTATTAATCAATTTGTTGATCATGGTGCAAATCTGTGAAATTGTGTAATGATTTTTATTGTGTGAATGACTAATATACACATTTTTAGGAAAAAATACAAGCTATATGCTTTGAGTCTCAATGACATTATTAAACTTAACTAATCAGTAATTATTTCTTATAAATACTTGGTCGTTCGTAGATTAAGTACACAAATTTATTAAAACAATTAATCATAAATTTTAAATCTATAAAAAAGCAGATATTTGGTAAATGTGTATATGATTTCCTCCTATCTGCTGTTACAAATTATTCAATTTTGCCAGTGGTTATCATCATGTAACTTAGTAGCCAATTTGCGGCTGTAGCTCTGCGGGTTTGTCGAGGTCCAAATTCGCCAATTTTGTAACCTTTAAAACCCAGTTTTTGTTTGAGGAGTTGTTTATTTTCTGGGGGAATAGAACGAGTTAATTTCATAGTTGCCGGACGAGATTCCAGGAAATTCCCAGGTTGCGGGTATTCAGTCAACCATTCTGGTGCAACTAGACTGGTATCCCATGTTTCAGTTGTTGGGTCATAGCGATAACCTAAATAATGCCATACCATTTGGTTAACTGTCTGATCATCAATGGTATCGTTGATAATTGCCCAAATTGTTTCTGTGTTGAGTGCTGGTAAGTTAAACATAAGTAATTTTAATTTTGTCGGTGGTCAGTTTTAACTTCATAATTTTATCTTGTTGATTATGCAATGTAAGATTTATTAGTTACAACATAAAATAGACTTTTATTGATACTATTAAATTTGAAAATCTACAATTGATAAGCTGTTATGCAGCTAAAGTTTATAATTCTAAAATAGTTAAGTCTTGTGGTGTGGGCATCTTTGCCCGCTAGACTTATACAAATTAAATGCACAGCAGCTTAATTAAAATAAAACCCGGATGAAAAAATTACCGGGCATTTGAACTAATTAATTCTTAACGAAAGATTTCTGCAAAAAATTGTTTCATTGCTTTCCAGGAACGCTGATCTGCTTTTTCGTCATAAAGTGCGCCTTGAATCTCACCTTTATACACTGGGTTGGTGAAAGCATGAACTGCACCACCATAAGAAATCATCTGCCAGTCTACATTAGCTTCCCGCATTTCTTTTTCAAAGCCTTCTATTTGCTCTTTGGGTACAAAGGGATCATCTGCACCATGTAAAACTAATACTTTGGCTTTGATGTTTTTGGCATCTTCTAAGTTGGGAGTATCGAGATTACCATGAAAACTGGCAACACCAGCAATGTCTGCACCGCTACGGGCTAATTCTAAAACTGTACCACCACCAAAACAGTAACCAATGGCAGCAATTTTGTTAGTATCAGTCATTTCAAAGCTTTTTAGTTGTTCTAAGCCTGCATTTGCACGCGCTCTTAATAGCTGTCTATATTTACGGTAAAAACTGGACTGAGCAGCTGACTCTTGAGGATTTTTTGGTCTGACACCCTTACCATAAATGTCAGCAGCAAAAGCAACATAGCCAAGTTTTGCTAATTGTTCAGTCCGCTGTTTAGCATAGGACTGTAAACCGTTCCATTCATGAACAACTAAGACACCAGGACGTTTAGTTTTAATGGCATCATCATAGGCTAAATAACCTTCCAAAACTTTATTACCTTGCTTGTACTCAACAGTTTTAGTGATGATTTCTGCTAACGCATTTGTGGATGTCAACAACATTACCACTGGTGTAAACAAAACGGAAAGTAGAATTTTCATAAAGCGGTAAATACGACAACACTGATCATGGTAAATTATCCTGGAAAACCATTAAAATATTTACTTATGTCTTATAGTTTACTGCAAAAGTTTGGCTGTTACTGTCTGAGTAATTTTCAAGAATTCCTAAGAATGCCATTCTAGCAAGCTAAATTTTTTAGTTAAGTTAGATTATTAGTTACATAAATAAAAATCATTGTTGTTTTGCCTTATTAATCGGCTACTAACATAAAACCATGAGTGCAACTGCTACTATTTTTCAAAACCCCCTACTCCAAGGCCAAGGTTTACCTTCGTTTGCAGATATTACACCAGAGCAGGTAGAACCAGCTTTTAAACATCTTTTAGCAGAATTACAGGAAGAATTATCAATACTAGAAGCTAAGGTAAAACCAACCTGGAGTGGTTTAGTTGAACCCCTAGAAAAATTAACAGGCAAATTATATTGGAGTTGGGGAATACTTAACCATTTAATGGGTGTAAAAAACAGCCCTGATCTGCGTATTGCATATCAAAAAGTTCAGCCACAAGTAATACATTTTATTAATACTATTGGTCAAAGTAAGCCTATCTATAAAGCTTTTAAAGCCCTGCGTGATAGTGAGGACTGGAAAATTCTTGACTCAGCCCAGCAACGCATTGTTGAAGCAGCAATTAGGGATGCAAAACTATCTGGTGTAGGTTTGGAAGGAGAAACAAGAGAGCGTTTTAATGACATCCAAATGCAGTTAGCAGAACTAGCTACTGATTTTTCTAATCATCTTCTAGATGCGACGACTGCCTATAGTTTAGTTTTGACAAAACCAGAGGAAATTGACGGTTTACCCAGTAGTTTACTGAGTTTAGCTGCCCAAGCTGCCCGGATTGCTGGGGAAGAAAATGCTAATCCAGAATTTGGCCCCTGGCATATCACCTTAGATTTTCCTAGTTATTTTCCTTTTATGCAGCATAGTACCCGTAGAGATTTGCGGGAAAAATTATATAAGGCATATATTACCCGTGCTTCTTCTGGGAAATTGAACAATAACCCTTTAATTGAAAGGATTTTACAGTTACGACAAGAATTGTCAGAGTTACTAGGGTTTAAAAATTATGCTGAACTGAGTTTAACTAGCAAAATGGCTAAGGATGTTTCGGCGGTAGAAAAGCTCTTAGAAGAATTACGTCAAGCTAGTTATGATGCGGCTGTTAAAGATTTGGATGCTTTAAGAAAGTGTGCTAAGTCTCAGGGAGCAGTAGAGGCAGATAATTTACAACACTGGGATATTAGCTTTTGGGCAGAACGTCAACGGGAAGCTAAGTTTGCTTTTACTGAAGAGGAATTACGTCCTTATTTCCCACTTCCCCAAGTATTAGATGGGTTATTTGGGTTAATTAAACGGCTGTTTGGTGTGAATGTCACTCCTGCTGATGGTTTAGCACCGATTTGGCATGAAGATGTCCGCTATTTTAAGATTGCTGATAAATATGGTAATGCGATCGCCTACTTTTATCTAGACCCATACAGTCGTCCAGCAGAAAAACGCGGTGGTGCTTGGATGGATGCTTGCATTCATCGCGGTAAAGTGACAGAAAAAGGGATAACATCTGTCCGTTTACCTGTCGCTTACTTAATTTGTAACCAGACTCCCCCAGTAGATAATAAGCCTAGTTTAATGACCTTTGATGAGGTAGAAACTTTGTTCCATGAATTTGGACATGGTTTACACCATATGTTAACTAAGGTTGACTACACTGGCGCAGCAGGAATTAATAATGTGGAGTGGGATGCAGTAGAATTACCCAGCCAGTTTATGGAAAATTGGTGTTATGACCGTCCGACTTTGTTTGGGATGGCTAAACATTATGAAACTGGTGAACCATTACCAGAACATTATTATCAGAAGCTGTTAGCAGCACGTAATTACATGAGTGGTTCAGCAATGCTGCGTCAAATTCATCTCAGCACCATAGACATGGAATTACATTACCGCTATCGTCCCGGTGGTAAGCAAACAGCCGTAGATGTCCGCGAACGCATTGCTAAAACGACGACAATTTTATCCCCATTGCCAGAAGATGCTTTTTTATGTGCCTTTGGTCATATTTTTGAAGGTGGTTATGCGGCTGGATACTATAGCTACAAGTGGGCTGAAGTTCTCAGTGCTGATGCTTTCGCTGCTTTTGAAGAAGCTGGTTTAGAAGATGAAGAGGCAATACATGATACTGGTAGACGCTACCGAGATACCATTTTAGCCCTTGGCGGTAGTATGCACCCAATGGAAGTTTTTCAAGCTTTCCGAGGACGTGAACCTAGTACCACTGCACTACTCAAGCATAATGGGTTGTTAGGTGGTGTTAAAAACTAGAATTAGAAGTAGGTTGGGTTGACGCAAGAAAACCCAACACTGACAAAATCACGAATGATCAAAAAATGGCAGTAAATTTAGATGTTTAAAATAGTATCTAGTGCCACAACAACCATCAAAGATATATTGTGGTTTTTCATCCTTTTCATAATTCTGTTTGCAGGGGTTATGAGTAAAGAATTAGCCAATGCACAAACAACAGAAACAACAGAAACACCAAATAACACAATACCAGGAACAGAAACACCAAATACTAATATTGTAGAACCAGGAATAGAAACACCTGATCCTGGCAACCCATTTAATTCTTGTATTTTTGGATGTCAACAAATACCAGGTTCAGAAACGAAAATTATTAACCCTAATTTATCAATTCTCAATCCTAATCCTACTCCTGAACTAAAATTCACATATAGTTTTCTTAGTCAATTAAATCTTCCTATTCGTGAAGAAGTTAACGTTAATATATTTCAAGCCAGAAATGTTGCTCAAAGAATTGAACAAGCAACAGGTGTCAAACCTGCATTTATATATATCAGTTTTGTCCCTGTAGAAATTTTACCAGATTCAGTTTCTGGAACTAATAAACAAGATGCAAAAAACATTCCAGAAAAAAATACAGACGAAATAGAAATTATCTTGGTAACTGGGAAGGGAAACCCTGTTCTTTATCGGATACCGAATGTTACTAAAGGGAATATTTTAACAGTAATTGATGATTTTCGGACTCAAATTGTTGCTCCTCAATATCGGAATAGAAATAGTTATTTAAAACCTGCTCAACAACTCCATAAATGGCTAATTAAACCGATTGAGTCAGATTTACAAAAGTATGAAATTAACAATCTTGTTTTTTTATTAGATGCTGGTTTACGTTCTACACCTATGGCCGCGCTGCATGATGGTAAACAGTTTTTAGTAGAGAAATATAGTATTGGTTTAATGCCAAGTTTAACTTTAACTAATACACTTTATACAGATATTAAAAAATCGGAAATTTTAGCTATGGGTATTTCTCAAAGTACCCAAGGACAAGAACCTTTACCAGCAGTTCCTATTGAACTTAGAACTCTGGTTACTAAACTTTGGTCAGGTAAATTATTGTTAAATGAACAAACTACCGTAGAAAATCTTAAATCTCTGCGTCGTCAAAAACCTTTTGGGATTGTTCATTTAGCTACTCATGCTAATTTTACGGGTGGTGCAGTAGAGAATTCCTATATTCAATTATGGGAAAATAAACTACGTTTAAATCAAATTCGACAATTAGGTTTACATGAACCTCAAGTAGAAATGTTAGTAATAAGTGCTTGCAGGAGTGCTTTAGGAAATGAAGAAGCAGAAATTGGTTTTGCAGGTTTAGCAGTTTTAGCAGGGGTAAAAACCAGTGTTGCTAGTCTTTGGTCAGTAGATGATACTGGTACAGCAGCGTTAATGACTAAATTTTATGAAAGTTTGAAAACTGCTCCCATTCGTGCGGATGCTCTCAGACAAGCGCAGATAGCAATGGCCACTGGAAAGGTTTATTTAGAAAATGGTCAGTTACAAGGTATCAAGGAAATTGGTAGTTTACCTTTACCGGAAGAAAGTATTCAAGAACCAAATCAGTCTCTATCCCATCCGTATTTTTGGTCAGGTTTTACGATGGTTGGTAATCCTTGGTAATTCAATTATCTATCATTTATCAGTTAATAACTAATGACTAATTATGGATTATAACGAAGACTAAAATAGAAACCTTCATCTTGAGCATTATTACCCTTATCATCTAACTCAATAAAGGGAATACCATAATCCAGTCGCATTGTTAAATTATCAATTCCTAGTGCTTGATTCCATAATAATCCTAAACCTGCACTAGCTAAAAATGTTTGATCTTGTAAAGTATTAGGGTTGCCAGATTTATTCCAAACTGCACCGATGTTTGTGAAGGGAATTACTTGAATTACAGGTAATCCTGCGGCATTTCTGTTAACAGTAATTCGATCTTCTATTGCTACACGAAATCCATTGTCACCAGAACGCACATTCTGTCTATAACCTCTAATAGATTGACCACCACCGATAATAAATTGTTGAGAAGGTAAAAGACTATCAGGGGTAAGTTGTAAGTCTGCTTGCAAAATTAAAAGGTGATTTTGGTTTAGTTTTTGTACTCTTTGAATTTGACCTAACCAACTAAAAAAACGACTATCGGGAACAGGATCATCGTTAATTGTCGCATCTAATAAACCTGTACCAAAATTAAATTGCGATCGCAATGACCATGCACCTTGAGTATCTCTTCTCACATAATCTTGAGCAAATTTAATTACACTGGTACGACTAACACCATCTGGATCAGTTCCTGTCGCAAAGGGAAAAGGTTGATCAAAGTTGAGAAATGTTTGTCCATTTTGATGACTAAAACCTAAAGATAAAGCTAATTCTTCTCTAGGAGTTCTCACTATAGGTTGATAATAGTTAATTTCATATAATTCACTTTCTGCTTTAATTCCTAAATCTTTAAAATCTCCTGATGTGATTTCACTGTTACTAGGTGCAAATCTCAATTGCACTTTTCCATCCATTGCATTCATAGGAATTTGATAACTAAAATCAAAAATATTTGCACCACCTGTAACTGAACGATAATAGGAAGCTGCTAATTCATCACCTATTCCAGTTAAGTTTCTTTCTTTTAGTTGAATTCCTAATCTTTCTGAACCAATACTAGGATGTAAATAGTTATCTGCACTTAACCCAAATTTAAAGGATTTTGCTTCTTGTACTCTGACGACTAAAATACTTTGTCCCACTTTACCAGATGGACGTAAACTAGCTTCAATATTATCTAGCAGTGGATCAATTTTCAATAATCTTAGTTGTTCCTCTAATTTAATTGCATTGAGAGGAACTTTTGCACCTATTCTAATTCTATCTCTAATGTAATTTTGACTTAATCGTTTTGTGCCGATAATTTGGATTTCTGATAAACTACCCTCAATTATTTGGATTACTAATACCCCATTTTTAGTATTTTCTGTGTTTTGACTAACAGGAATAGCTCTAGAATTCAGATAATTTTCATTGAGATAAAGTTGGGTAATAGCATCAGCAGCTTTTCTAATTTCTTCTGGTGTTAATTCTTTATTTATAAATGATTGAACAATTTCATTTAATTGATTTTCACTAAAAATTGTACTACCAATAACTTTGATTTGCCGTACATAAATAGACTCAGATGTATTATTCTCTGATTGGATTGGGTTATCATCTGCTGTCTGTGTGATTATGGATGTACTATGATCTAGATGCAAATTGAGATCAGAGTTAATCAATTCCTGCTGATTACCATCATTAACTATAATCTTGTCATCATTAGCTATAACCTTAGTAGTATTCATGACTACAATTGAGGTTACATAAACCAACACTGAAATAAAATTGAATCTAAAACTGTGATTTTTCAGCATAATTCATTTTCATTTTGAGATTAAAAAACTTAACAAAATTTTTCAGTAAAAAATATTTAACAAAAAATATCTAACTAAGGTTGCACCTAAGTGATATTTCTAGCATTATATTGTCATAAGAGCAAAACTTCGGAGTCAATTTAGATGTTACCACTGATATCCGTTATCATCATCAATTACAACCGAGAATCTAATCTTGGAAATGCAATCACTAGTATTATCAAGCAAACACGGCAAAATTTAGAAATATTGGTGTGCGATGATGGTTCTACGGATAAATTAGTGGATATTACCCATGAATATACTCAAAAAGACTGTAGAGTCAAGGTAATAGCTCCATCTCAAGAACAAGCAATATCCAAAACTCAAGGTCTTTATAAAGGTATTTATATAAGTTTTGTAAAAAGTGATGAAATCCTGCACCCCCAAGCAATAGAAAATACTATAGCTACACTGAAACAGGATTTACTCACGAGTCACGGAATATCGAACCGCAGAGGACGCAGAGAACGCAGAGTCAAGAGTTTTTGTGTAGTTACCAGTCATCCAATTTCCCCAAAACCTCAAAAATCCCAAATCAGTGTTTTCAATAATGCAACTAAAACGATTAAATCAGTATTTTGGCGTTTGACACCCTACATTCTCCCCCTCATTGGACTTTTCACCACAGAACTATCTCACGCTCAAATAGTTCCTAATGCTGATGGTACAGGTACAAACGTCAACAATAATGGTAACACTATTAACATCAATGGTGGGACAACATCAGGTGCTAATCTATTCCATAGTTTCCAAGAATTTGGCTTAACCCAAGGACAAATAGCCAATTTTCTCTCTAACCCCAATATTCAAAATATTCTGGGTAGAATTACTGGTGGCAATGTTTCCATTATCAATGGTTTAATTCAAGTCACTGGTAGTAACGCCAACCTTTACTTAATGAATCCTGCTGGATTTATTTTTGGTAACAATGCCAGCTTAAATGTACCTAGTGCTTTTACTGCTACCACCGCCAATGGAATCGGTTTTGGTGAAAATTGGTTAAATGCTTTTGGTACAAATGACTACAGTGTCCTAGTGGGAAATCCTGACAGTTTTGCTTTTACTATGAATCAGCAAGGCGCAATTATCAACAGCGGTAATTTAGAAGTTGGTACAGGACAAAGTTTAAATCTTTTAGGTGGAACAGTAGTCAATACTGGTGAACTTTCAGCACCAGAGGGACAAATTACAGTTACATCCGTACCCGGAGAAAATTTAGTCAGGTTAACTCAACCAGGAAATTTACTCAGTTTAGAATTTCAACCTATTTCTGGACAAAATCAACCAAATAGCCCAATTTTATCAGTAGCTTCTTTACCAGAATTACTCACAGTCGGTAATACAGGCTTAATCGCTAACTCTGATGGTACAGTCCAGGTCAATGGTTCTGATACCAAACTCCCCACAACACCCGGTATAAGTATTGTTTCTGGCAATGTAGATGTATCTGGAAATACAGGCGGGCAAGTAAATATTCTGGGTGATCAAGTTGCTGTAATCAACACCAAAATTAATGCCTCTGGGACTAATGGTGGTGGTAAAGTCCTGGTTGGGGGAGATTTACAAGGACAGGGAAAATTACCCAATGCTACTAATACTTACGTAGATAATCAATCCTTGATTTCCTTAGACAGCACTACTAATGGTAATGGTGGCATAGGTATTATCTGGGCTGATAACGGTACAAAGTTTTTCGGTAATATTACTGCTCGTGGTGGTGCAAACGCCGGTAACGGTGGTTTTGTAGAAGTATCTGGTAAAAATTATTTAACTTTCAACGGCCTAGTAGATACCACAGCGGTTAATGGTCAAAAAGGTACTTTATTATTAGACCCCACCACTATCACTATCATTGATGCTCCGGCAAACGAGGGTAGTTTTGATAGTTCCTTTACCAGTACAATTGCTTCGGGAGATGCAGATAATGGTGCAAATACCATTTCTTGGGGAACATTAGCAAGTTTAGATGTTGGTGCAAATATTAACTTACAAGCGACGGGAGATATTACTATTAATGCCATCACAGGGGAAACACCGGGAGTAACTACCCCTGGGATAGCGACATTAAACTTGGGTGAAAGTGGTAGTTTTAGCTTGACATCAACTACTGGTGCAGTAAATTTTGTTAACCCCTCTAACACCATCAGAACCCTTGGGGGAGCAATTAGTATTTCTGGTGTCAGCTTAAATTTAGGAAACCTAGAAACCAGCGACTCTTTCTTGGATGTTGGCTCTTTAAGCAACAGCGGTAATGTTACTTTATCTGCTAGTGGTGATATTAATGTAGGTAACATTATTACTTCCATTAATAATAGTAACGCTACTGTACAAACTAGCGGTAGCAGAGCAGGTATTGTCGAAATTACAAGTAATAACGGTAGCATTACTGCTGGTATTATCAATTCATCTGTAAATAGAAATGGAGGCAGTATTTTTGTAGGTAGAGGGGGAGCAGTTAGTTTAAGTGCTAGAGAAAATATTACTGTCAACGGTGCAATTGATACATCTGTAACTACTAATTCTATAGACGGCACTCTTGATATTATTGGTGGTAATGTGGGTCTAACTACCACCAATTCCTTTGGAAGCACAATTCAATTTGATACTATTAATACTGGAATTATAACGAATAATACAGGTAGCTCAGTTCAAGGCGGTAATGTTGAAATTATTACTAATGGTTTAATTCAAGGTACAGGATCTGATAGCTTTAACAATACCATTGCCACAGGTGCATTTGAAAATACAGGTTTCTCCATTCCTACTTTATTCCCAATTTCCGGTGCAGGTGGAACAATCACAATTCAACATGATGGTGGTGCAGATAACGTTCCATTCACAGTGGGAACTACTGGTGTAACTAATGGTGTTGTAGGTACACTAAATCGTGGTGATGAAGCAATATCTAATGGTACTTTCCCTGTTTTACCCAATGGTGGTGATGCAACTGGTACACCAACAGGAATTACAATCACTTCTGTAAATACACCTCCTACTATCTCTGCAACTTCACCCATATCATTTAATGTGGAAGCAAATCAGCCTGTCAATTTTACATTTGCAGCTACTACCAATGATGTTAACGGTGATAATACAACGGTAGAAATTGATTCTATTTTGACTGGTACACTCACAAGAGGTGATACAGTTTTAGCACCAGGAAATACCATATCTGTGGGTGAGACATTAACCTACACTCCACCAGCAAATACAACAGGTTCAATTGATGCTTTTACAGTGAAATCGAGCGATATCGTTTCTACTTCCACACCTGTAACAGTCGCAATTAATATCAATCCTACTGAAACTATTCCCGAAACTCCTACAGAACCAGAAACTCCCACAGAACCAGAACCTTGTAGTTTCCAGTGTGAAGAACTACCAGGAGAAGAACCAAGTGTCCCTGAAAATCCTACAACTCCAACAACCACCACTATTCTCAATTCTGAACCGATTCCTGAAGATAAATTCACAGATAGTTTCACCAGTCAATTAGGTATACCTATTCCTCAAAAAACTACAACTATTAATGAAGCTGGTGAGATTGCTGCAAACATCGAAAAAGCCACAGGTGTTAAACCTGCATTTATCTATCTCAGTTTTGTCCCTGTAGAAATTATTTCAGCATCGGTTGGTAATAAACAGTCAAAACTTCTCAGTGAACAAGTAACAGAACAATTAGAAATTGTCGTTGTCACTGCTACTGGTAAACCCATCCGCAAGCGAGTTCCTAACGTTACCAAATCGGAAATTCTCAAAGTTGCTAAAGAATTCCGCGAACAAGTTGTTGCACCCCAATATCGTACCCGTACAACTTACTTAAAACCTGCTCAAAAACTCTACAGTTGGATAATTGAACCGATAGAGGCAGATTTACAAACCCAAGGAATTCAAAATCTAGTATTTTTACCTGATGTGGGTTTACGTTCTACCCCTATAGCAGCACTTCATGATGGTCAAGGGTTTTTGGTGGAAAAATACAGCATTGGTTTAATGCCTAGTTTATCTCTAACTAATACGCTGTATACAGACATTAAAAAATCTCAAGTTTTAGCTATGGGTGTTTCTCAAAGTACCCAAGGACAAGAACCTTTACCAGCAGTTCCCTTAGAAATCACAACTCTGATTAATAAACTCTGGTCTGGTAAATTATTACTCAACCAACAAGCAACTATTGATAATCTTCAATCTCTGCGTCGTCAACAACCTTTTGGTATTATCCACCTAGCTACCCATGCAGATTTTCTTAGTGGTGCTGTGGATAATTCTTATATTCAACTGTGGGATAATAAACTACGTTTAAACCAAATACGTCAATTAGGTTTTAATAATCCTCAAGTGGAAATGTTAGTTTTAAGTGCTTGCAGAAGTGCTTTAGGTAATGAAGAAGCGGAAATTGGTTTTGCTGGTTTAGCAGTTTTGGCAGGTGTGAAAACCAGTGTAGCTAGTCTTTGGGCTGTTGGTGATACTGGGACAGCGGCATTAATGACTAAATTTTATGAGAGTTTGAAAACTTCCCCAATTCGCGCTGATGCTCTCAGACAAGCACAAGTTGCAATGGCAAAAGGACAGGTTTATTTAAAGGATGGTAAGTTACAAGGGATAAAAGAAGTTGGTGACTTACCCCTACCAACCGAAAGCATTCAACAACCTAATCAGTCTCTGGCACATCCTTATTATTGGGCAGCTTTTACGATGGTTGGTAATCCTTGGTAAATCAGTTATCAGTCTGTTCACTGTTACCTATTTTCTAACTTAATTAATAAACTCACAAATCTAAATATTTAACAAAAATTAATGGAAGTTAAAAATAATAGTTAACATCATATTTCGTAAAGTTGATTGAGGTAAATTGAGAGTATGCTGAATTTAGCGAAAACCTAGTTGTACTTTTTGGTAATTAAGCACACACAAACTAAAACTTTTATTAGTTTTTTAGTCATTGATTAGTTTTGGTGCTAAAGATTGAAAACTAAATGCTAGATGCTAAAAGCGGAAATTCGTCTGTGCTTATTTGCTAACTAGGTTTTTGTACGAATTTGAGAACATCAATTCTGATTCTCAGTACAAGCAGAGAAACCCACAGAAACCCTTACAAAATTACCGAAGATGATACAAAAAATTTTGCTGGCTGTCTCTGGACTGGGACACGCAGAAGAAATGATGAAGACATTGAAGGAAATGCCATCTATTCAATCTGCAAGGGTTACAGTTCTACACGTCGTACCTTCACAAAGCTCTGAGGCTGCAATGACTCAGAAATGGGAAGAAGGCGGTAAAATTTTGGCTAATGCAATTCAGTATTTAAACTACGACCCTAGCCAGGTATCTTCTATTTTACGACAAGGAGATCCTAAAAATGTAGTTTGTCAAGTGGCTGACGAAGTAGACGCTGACTTGATTATCATGGGTTCACGAGGACTAAAACGGCTACAGTCAATTTTAGGTAACTCTGTCAGCCAATATGTTTTTCAGTTATCCTCTCGTCCTATGTTGCTGGTTAAAGATGACATTTATGTCAAAAGAATCAAGCGCGTTATGGTGGCAGTGGATAATTCTGAATCAGCGCAAAATTGCTTGAATTTAGCTTTATTTATGCTCAGAGATGTTGCAGGTAGCCAGTTGATTTTGGCTAATATCAATACTGACTTGGGTGGTAAGATATCGGGAATTACTGATATTAAACCAGAAAGAAATTCAGTTTTGGGTAATGCTGTCAACTTGGCTGAAAAACAAAGTATTCCTGTCCGTTGTATAACAAGTAGTGGTAAACCTGGTGAAGAAATCTGTCGCCTGGCTGAAGAACTGAATGTAGATTTGTTATTGCTTGGTTCTCCAGACCGTCGGCCTTCTATTGCCAAGAGTTTTGTAGATTTAGACAGACTTATCGGCTCTTCTTTGTCTGACTACGTGCGAGTTAATGCAACTTGTCCAGTTTTATTAGCAAGAACTGTCGCATAAATAGTTGTTGAAGATTGGGAATGGTGACTGAGGAAAATACATTGACTTTTGCTTCTTGCTTTTTCCCTATCACCAATCACCAATCACCAAACTGTTAGTTTTTTCCACCTTCGCGGCTGGCAGTTTGGATGTAAAGCATTATTAAAAAAACGGCGGGAACAAGTACAAATAAAATACTTGCTACAAACCCCAGGTCATTCACTTGCATGGCAAGATAGCCTCTCTTTATATTGATTTTCAGTCAACAATTTTAGAATAGCATCATAGACGACAGAGTTATCCCCAATTTTCTATTTTGGTACATTCCTTGGTTAAGGTTTAGTAACGACGCTGACAGGTCCATTTACTAGAGTTTGACAGGCTAAACGATAATTATTTGGTTTATTCTTAAATTTTCTATTCTCTACATCGGTACGGGGTGAAAGGTTTTCTAGTCCTGCAACTATTTCAACAATACAGGTGGCACATTGTCCAGCACCACCGCAGTTTGTCATTTTTCCCCAAAATTTATAGATATCAATCCCATTTTCTATAGCTTTGAGTCGCAAGTTTGCACCATCAGCTGCAATGATTTCTTTATTTTCTTTAATAAATTTGATGTTTCCCATATTTACCCTCTCTAAGTTTTTTCGTAGACGTTGTTATTGATTTTTTGTCATGCTCGTTACATTATTTTACTTAATTATGTTATTTTATTGCAAAATATTAAGAAATAATAAGCACTGTTTAGCACAAAATTAGGACAGGTGTAATTTACCTGCCCTGACAATTGATGCTCAATTAATTTATCTGAAACCAACTGCTGCTTGCCAAACAAAAGCCAGCAACAAGAAGAAAACAGGAATTACAGGGAGAACATCTACCAAGGGGTTGAAGATTTGGTAAGCTTCAGGCAGTTTTGCTAATAAAAGAGCGACTTCCATGTTTGTCTAAATCCAACTAATTCAATACAGATTTCATATTTGAGAAGCATTTTAACATGATTTAGTTATTAGGTATTAGTTATTAGTTATTGGGCATTGGGAACAAAATTAATGCTTTCCCCTACTTTTTTCTGTCACCTGTCACCGTGGCGTAGCACCTGTCACCTGTCATCCTCATCTTTTAGCCAGTGGCCAAAGTCTTGAACAAAGCGATCGCTCAAAATTGAGTCTCTAATTTTTTGGGTAAAGCGGATTAGTTCGGTAATGTTGTGAATACTTAATAATGTATAAGCTAATATTTCTTGCGATCGCACTAAATGGGAAATATAAGCACGGGTAAAGTTTGCACAGGCATAACAAGGGCAAGTTTCATCTAATGGTGTAAAATCTTCTCGAAACTTAGCATTTTTTAAATTCCATCTTTCACCATTAACTATAGCCGTACCATGTCTTGCCCAACGGGTGGGAATCACACAGTCAAATAAATCTACACCAGAGGCGATCGCAATGGCCATTTCTCGATAAGTACCCACACCCATCAAATAACGAGGCTTATTATGAGGTAAAAGTGGGGCTGTAGTTTTGACTATTTCTGCCATTAACTTCGTTGGTTCACCCACACTCACCCCACCAATAGCAAACCCTGGCATATCTAACTTAGCTAAATCTGTCGCAGCACGGGCGCGTAAATCTAAATACACTCCCCCTTGAACAATAGGAAACAGAGCCTGATCTGTGCGTTGATGTGCTGCTATACAACGTTCTAGCCATCGGTAAGTTCTGCTAGTAGCTGCTTCCACCTCTTGGCGAGTAGCAGGATAGGGGGGACATTCATCAAAAGCCATAATTACATCCGCCCCTAAAATATTCTGAATTTCTATAGAACGTTCTGGGGTAAGGTTAATAATTTTCCCATCGTGGGGAGAGCGAAAAGTTACACCTTCCTCTGTAATTTTTCTCATTTCGCTTAAACTAAAAACCTGGAATCCCCCGGAGTCTGTGAGCATCGGACCATTCCAGCCCATGAATTTGTGTAGTCCCCCACCCCCAGCCACAATTGCTTCTCCTGGTTGTAGATGTAAATGATAAGTATTAGATAGTACCATCTGCGCCCCTGTATCTTTGAGTTGGTTAGGGGTAATGGTTTTCACATTTGCCAGTGTTCCCACAGGCATAAATCTGGGAGTTTCTACAATTCCGTGGGGTGTGGAAAATACACCGACTCTAGCTTTTGTCTGACTACAGGTAGCTAGAAGTTGAAAAGAAAAATTCGGCATGGGAGATTGGGCATGGGGGATTAGGCATTGGGTAATATTTCTGAAGGAATAAATTGCCCAATACTGATTAATGGTAATTAGGGGTTAGACCCTGCTATATACTACAGTGCAATTGGGTATATTATTTCTAAGTCAAAAGCAATCAGAACAATCATCGTCAATTTCCGCATCCCATCGAGCCGATAGCACTTGATCCATCATTGCTTCTATTGCTCCGGTATTAAAATGGCGATCGCACCGTTCCTGTAAAGGTGTAGATAGAGGAATTAAACGCAAACAAAAATCTTCTTGAATTAAATCAAAGTATGTTTCCTGTTGAGGAGACTGCTTTAATTCCAGATAGTCAAAACTATATATATTCAGATATAAAGCATTATTAGCGACTAAAGTAGACCGTTGGTCATGGGCAAATACTTCCATTACATCTCCGTCACCCTCGCTGAGTAGTTTATTTTCTTGGGTGTAGACATAATGAACAGGACCTAAATCAGTCAATAGTCTGCGGATATCGAGTTTATTTACAATAGTCCCAGTATTTACAATACAAGGGGCTGGTATCCTGGTGTTGGGTAGATGATGACTCATAGAGAAATAAAAATTTAGGGAAGGTGAGTTACAACACAGCTAAAAAGTGAATGGACTAGCTTTTGGACTGGACAAAACCCTACATTTCCAAAATATCAACTTTATATGGTGATCGTCCATGAAAATTCCCAGATTTCATCTCAACTTTTTACAGTAAATTTTGATTCTGTATTTGAATCACTGATTTTTTCTATGATCTATTTTCGTCAAGCTTGGGAATTCTGCAAACAGCAATTTTTACAGGTTATTGCTTCTATATTATTTTATACTTGTATTCCGCTTCCCTATATCAAGGGCTTAGATTTCCAGAATGTGGCTTTTTTAGCTCCAGTAGTAGGTTTGATGATTGGAGGAATTTTAGGTTTATTAGATATAATAATTAATTACTTAAGTATTCCAGTATTAACCCGTACAGTTTTATTAGTAATAACTTGGATAGCTATTACAGGGGGTCTGCATTTAGATGGGGCAATGGATACTGCTGATGGTTTGGCGGTTGGTAATCCAGACAAACGTTTACAAGTTATGGCTGATAGTGCTACGGGTGCTTTTGGGGCGATGGTAGCGGTAGCTATTGTACTGATAAAAACTGCGGCGTTATTTGATATATCAGAAAATCGCTATTTGTTATTAATGGCGGCTTGTGGTTGGGGACGTTGGGGACAACAGGTGGCTATTTGGCAATATCCTTATTTGAAACCTACTGGTAAGGGTGCATTTCATAAACAAGCTATTCAATCGTACACAGATATATTACCAAGTTGGTTTTTGTTGCTGGGTTTGAGTATTTTGGTTTGGGTAATTAATCACCAGAATTTGTATTTAGCCATAGCTATGACTGTGGGAGGGAGTGCGATCGCTCTTTTAACCCCGGCTTGGTTTAATTATAAATTAGGTGGACATACAGGAGATACCTATGGTGCGGTGGTAGAATGGACTGAGGCTTTGTTTTTGTGTGTGATGACGGTTTTCTAAGAAAATAGTATGAGCATAGATAAGTTTAAGCTTAATCATAAAACAATCTTATAATTAACAGATATTAGTTTTAACATTCATAATTTACTGCTATTTGCCTTTAGATTTTCTTAATAATTAATTGAGAATTATTTTTATTAGCCAACGAGCTTGCAATACTTTCAGGGATTTGCTATGATTTTGGAAATTTTCATAATTGGATTTTTGTAACTATTTTTGCGTTTTTACAAAAGTTAATTTTTATAAATATTGATATATCTGGGTTTGAGGAATTTAGTGGAAATTAGACTTTAAGAAACTTTACAGAAATATGGTGAGTTGAAAAACTATTTTTTAGTGGTCTGGATTAGATATAACAGGCTGGTATATTTTTACTATTGACAGAATTGAGTAAATGTGGGATGAGAGATAGCTTTAACAAAACTGACTAGGTTTTAACAAATCTCCTGCTACTAATAATAGAATATCCTAGAGGAGCAGAACCAAAATTTTCTGTTAGGTAATTTAAAGATGAGTAGGAAAATATTTAGGTTAGAAGTCAAAGAAGGTTTATTAATTCTTCCCCCAGAAGTTAGGGAATATTTACGTCAATGTCCAGAAGAAAGTGAGATTGATTTAATGATTCAGCCTCCATTAAGTTTGAGTTTTCAGCATAGTGATATTCAGGAAAATAATCAACAAGATATACAGATGAAGTGGAATAATTGGTTAAAAGAAGTTGAACAACTAGAAATTTTACCTGCTGATTCTCCAGGAGATGATTATGGTTCAGCACTACTGAAAAAATATAGAAGTCAAGGCTTTGATATATGATTCTCTGTGATGCTGGTCCTCTTTTTGCTCTTGTTGATCAAACACAACCTCAACACGAATCTATCAGGAAAGCAGTAACTAAACTTTCAACGCCATTGATTACGACATGGCCATGTTTTACAGAAGCAATGTATCTAGCTTTGCATCGTGGAGGATGGGTAATGCAAAATCAGTTGGGAAAGCTAATAATTAACAATATGTTAACTTTTTATGAAATTAAAATAACAGATTATGAACGTCTATTTGAATTAATGAAGAAGTATCAAGATCGTCCAATGGATCTTGCAGATGGAACTCTTGTGATTGCTGCTGAATGTCTGGGAATAAACAGAATATTGACTTTAGATTCAGATTTTTTCTTTTATCTCATCAATGATTCTCAACCTTTCAATGTTATTAATTTGCATGATTTGAAATGACTACGAATTATTAGAAGTTTGACATTGGGTAAGGGTAAAACAAAAGCTCAACCCCTACATTTTAAATCAATTACAGGATCGGGTAATGGCGATGTAGAGACATTTCATTAAACATCTCTACAATTTATTTGCCCTAAATCATAATTTCCAAATTGGTAGCAGCAGCATTGATTAAAGAATCAGGATTACTTAGGAGCAAATCTCCAGGTGTTTCCCAGAAGAAAGCACCACCAAGTCCTAAGTTTTTGACGTAATCTGTTTTCGCTCCAATAGAATTTGTATCTTCGTAAGTAAAAAACTCTTTGGTCGTAGAATTGTAGAGATAGGGTACTTTAGCACTATCATCCCAGAAATATTCATAATTAGAACAACAAATAATATACCATTTCGCAACTCATCAGCAGCCATTCACAATTAATTCTTTCATCAATAAATTACCTCATATTTCCACATCTGATCTTTTTCAAGCAATAGACAATATATATTCACGTTGTCTAATTGAAAAAATAGCAGGTCAATACACCTTACAGCCTTTGATTATAGAATATGTGCAGAATAATTTTTACCAAAGTCTTGACCCGTTTGTGAATTTTTAGTAACAGCAAACCAGTGGTGAGAAAATAGTTAGCTTTCGCACCCGCCAGAGAATAAATTCTCTGTCTCATAGCTCAAGTCCGTTAAAACGGACTAATTAATTTTCCTGATGTTTAGTCATCTTTAGATGACTTTTGCTATGAGACTGGGAATTCATTCCCTGTCGGGTGATAGGTTTTACTCAACCCCCTACAGCAGTCAGGATATCCAGGAGTGAGAAAAAAATAAAAAATCTATATTCTCTGTCACCTGTCACCTGTCACCTATCACCTAAAATTAAGGTGCAAGAGCATTACCACGCAACAAACTAGCAATAGTTTTAGCTGTAATTTTTAACTGCGTAATAGGATTAGCTGGAACTACAGTTTTGTACAAATAACTATCAAAAGTTAGCTTTTGTACATCCATGTCATCACACATTTCTACAAATGCTTCCCGTGTGGCATCGGAACGGTAGAACACGGTTTGCAGAATATCCAAAACCTTGTAGGTTAAACCGTATTTCTTATCCCAACGCTTGAGGTAAAGTTTCAATTCTTTCTCAGAAGGGATACGCGCACCATTGTTAGAAATTTCCACAATGGTTTCTGCACACATCCGGCCAGACTTAGCCGCAAAGTAAATACCTTCCCCAGAAGACTTGGTAACATAACCAGCAGCATCACCAACTAAAGCAATGCGGCCAACTACACGACGAGGACGGGGATGTTCAGGAATTGGATGAGCTTCTACCTTGATAATTTGACCACCAGCTAATTTGTCCGCAGCGCGAGCGCGAATACCAGCTTGTAATTTTTTAATATCTCTTTGGTTGACGTGCATTGTACCCGTACCAACTGCTACGTGGTCATATTTGGGGAATACCCAAGCGTAGAAGTCAGTAGAAACATCATCACCTACATACATTTCCGCCATATCGCTGTAGTAGGCCATCTTATCTTCAGGAATGCGAATTCTTTCTTGGAAAGCGATCGCATAATTGTAATCCCCAGCATCCATTTCCTTAGCAATACGGGAATTTGCACCATCTGCTCCAATGACTAAATCTACCTTCAGAGTTTTTGGAGTTCCTTCAGCATCGCCGTTGGAATGATCAAAATAATGAATTGTATAGGGGTCAGTGTTATTTGTGGGCATATCAAGTTTACGAACAGTGGCGTTAATTAATGTCGCGCCTAGTTTAGCTGCCCGATCCCGCAAAAAGCCGTCCAATACTTCACGACGGCACATTCCGATATATTCATCTTCATTTACCAGATTGATATCTACCTCACGGTTAGAGGGAGAAATCATTTTCATTTTCCGTACTTGACGGTCAATAATTTCTGGAGGTAGTTCAAATTCACTAACCATGCACAAGGGAATAGCACCCCCGCAGGGTTTAGCGTTATCAAGCTTCCGCTCAAATAGATATGTTTCGATGCCAGCTTTTGCTAATGTTTCAGCAGCGCATGAACCAGCAGGACCTGAACCAACAACTGCAACCCGTAGTGTCAAAGGTTTTCTCCCTATTTTCACATTTACCCAAAGAATCCTATCATGGACTTTCGGTTGATTTGACGCTCAGGCTTAATGTTTTAGCAGAATTGCAATAATCCTTAACATTTCGTCATATTTGCTGAAGTAAAAAACACTCTCTCCGGGATTATTAGTAGATATGAGTCAATGGTAACTAAAATAAATACTTATTGATGGATTGCTTACTAGGTTTAGGTAAGTAATTTGTAGTTTGTAATTTGTAATTAAAAAACAACAGTAACCTAGATCATGCCCAAGTAAGTAATTTTATGAATAAAAACATATTTCTTATCCCAGCTTCTGTATCGGATTCTGCTATCAGAAGCATAAGTGTTTCCGCAATTACCGGATATCAAAAATATCTTTCTCCCCATAAAGGTTTTGCTTGCGCTCATCGAGTTTTGTATGGTAGTGAGTCTTGTTCTCAATATATTAAACAAGTTATTGCTAAAGAGGGTTTAAAAACTGCCTTGGTTAAATCACGTCTAAGATTTCAAAGTTGTAAACAAGCTCATCTGATTCTCAGATCCCAAGCAGAGGAAACTGAGGAAAGTCAACAAGAAAAGAAACAACAGCCGACAATACCTAAATCATCTTGTCAAGATAGTCTTGTTGCGGATTTAGGAACTGCTTGCGCTCAAATAAGTTGTGAAGGATGTGTTTCCTCATCCTGTAGTGGTTTAGATTTTGGGGTTTTAGATTGTGGAGTTTTAGATTGTGGGATTTTAGATTGTGCAAGTTGTGGCTGGTAATTTTCTGTAATTTCCCGAATTCAAAATGTGATATAAAATAAAGTACAGTAATCCTACCCATGAACCGTAGATTAGTTACAGAGGTGTAAAACCAGTGGGCATAGTAGTTGAGAATATATCAAAACAGTTCGGCAGCTTCCAAGCTGTTGATCAAGTTAGTTTAGAAATTAATAGCGGTTCATTAGTGGCTTTATTAGGTCCATCCGGTTCTGGCAAGTCTACTCTTCTGCGTTTAATTGCGGGTTTAGAAATGCCAGATAGTGGCAAAATTCTTCTAACTGGTAAAGATGCCACATACCAAAGCGTACAAGAAAGAAATATCGGATTTGTATTTCAGCATTATGCGTTATTTAAACACTTAACAGTCAAGCAAAACATAGCTTTTGGTTTAGAAATTCGTAAAGCACCGCAAAAGAAAATAAAGGGTAAAGTTGAACAGTTATTAGATTTAGTCCAATTGAGTGGATTAGGCGATCGCTACCCTTCCCAACTGTCTGGAGGACAAAGACAGAGAGTAGCTTTAGCAAGAGCGCTGGCCGTAGAACCAAACGTATTATTACTAGATGAACCATTTGGCGCGTTAGATGCTAAAGTTCGTAAAGACTTGAGAGCTTGGTTGCGTCGTCTCCATGACGAAGTTCACGTTACCACAGTCTTTGTCACCCATGACCAAGAGGAAGCCATGGAAGTCTCCGATGAAATTGTCGTCATGAACAAAGGTAGAGTCGAACAAGTCGGAACTCCCGCAGAAATTTATGATCATCCAGCTTCTGCTTTCGTCATGAGTTTTATTGGGCCTGTAAATGTTTTACCCAGTTCTGCCAAGATTTTCCAGAGTAGTGGTTTCGATTCAGCCAACCCAGAAATATTCGTCCGTCCTCAGGATGTAATCATAGAAAGAATAGCAAATGGGACAACAGCACCAGCTACAGTGCATCGAGTAATTCATTTAGGCTGGGAAATTCAAGTAGAATTAAGATTAGATGATGGACAAACCTTTACAGCCCACTTAACACGTGAACGTTTTGATGAATTACAACTCAAACCTGAAGAACGTGTGTATGTAAAACCCAAAGATACAAAATCCTTTCCCTTGTATTATTCAATATAGAGTCAAATTAGCCTTAAACCCACTTCTACCAAGGATAAATCAGCCTCAAAGTTTACCTTATCGAAGGTTACAGGAGTGGGTTTAGAGTACACAAAAGTATAATTTGTGGTGATTAAAATCATGTCACACGGATACATTAAGGAATTTAATGGTTAGAATTGACTAAAGTATTAATTTCCTTTGTTTTATAAGTTAATATGTCATCACTTGATATTCTTGGTGCTGCTGTAGATTTTGTCACTAATACCACAAACAGAATCGTTTCCACATTCATTAACCAAACCCTGATCAAAGAAAACGAGATTAAGCTGCCTTATTCGCTTCAAAAAGTCAGACAAGATCAGCGGCTAATTCAAGCAGAAATAGATTACTACCAGCGTAGGGAAGCCAGAAAATCAGAATTTTTGCAATTGCAAGAAAGTTATGCACAGATAGAAGATTCTGACAATACAGAAATTGCATTAGTATCGGAACGCCAGGAAAAATTACTCCAATTGAAGAGAGACGAGATAGCAGATAGATATAGATTAAGTGCTTTATATTTAGACCTAAGCAGAGAAAATACTGTTAAAGAACTGGAGATTAAACAACAAGAAATTCAAGGAATGTTTGATCAGCATAAATGGCCGGGAATATTAAGTCGTGATGAAGCACAAAGGATTTTTAGAGACGAGCAAAAAAAACCCCGTCTATTAATGCTAGTCCCACCACCAGATATTAGCGATGACTTTCCGGTCTCATTTCGAGATAGTCTGCAAAAAGAAATTCGTAATCAACTAAAATTATTTTTAGAAAAGTATTATCCTCTCACCAGCGATTTCTGTCCCGTAGAATTTTATGGGAAATACTTTGAACGTTCAATTTTTGATGCCGAAGTCAAACAATTAGAAACTATTTTATCATCTGTACCCACAGCTATTATTTACACTGATATTACCGATCATGAAGTTTATTTTAATGTAAAATTCTGGGGTCTTCAAGAACCTGTATCTTTATCTTTTGAACCATGGAACTGGGAAGAATTCCAACAACAATTACAAGAAGAAGGTACTGATCACACCAAGAGTTTGCGAGCAATTAGACAAACTATAGTCATTCTACACAAACTACTAGCCGCATTTTTAGCAGACTGGTATTACTTAAACCTTAACCCCAACTACGAACCCCAGTTATTTAGGTTAAGCGCAGACTTTCCTTCTGTTTGGACTGACGGAATGTTAGAAAAACTGAGAGTAATTTTACAAAGATACAGAGCAGCATATAACAATGAACTGAAAGTATTAGCATCTGTGCAAAAAGAGCGACCAAAAAACTGGCATTGTGTCAACACTCTTTATGGACATTCTCATTACGTTTTCTCTATTGCTGTAAATCCCCAAGGGAAGACATTTGTGAGTGGTAGTGCCGATAAAACCATTAAAATTTGGGATATACAAACTGGAGAAAATACTAACACCTTAGCAGGCCATTCTAACTTTGTTTCTTCAGTAGCCTTTTCCCATGATGGAAACATCATTGCTTCAGGTAGCTATGACAAAACATTTAAGTTATGGTATGGCTCAAAAAGTAAAACTTTCATTGAGCATTCTGGTTGTGTAACAGCAATAGCTTTTAGTCCTAATGGAGAGCTTTTTGCCACATCTAGTATGGATAAAACCATTAAAGTATGGGATCTCAAAGAAGAAAAATTAATCTACACCATCACTAATCATAAAAATTATATTAACTCCATTGCTTTTACCAAAAACGGAGATAGGTTAATTAGCTGTGACGGTGACAAAACAATTAAACTCTGGAATGTTAAAAATGGGGCAGAAATTCTCAGCATTAGTGAGCATTCAGATGTAATTAACTCCATAGCTATTAGCCCGGATGATCAAACATTTGCTACTTGTAGCCATGATAAAACTATCAAACTCTGGTATATACCAACTGGGGAACCTATTCATACATTTGCAGGCCACACAGATGCAGTGACAACTATTGCTTTTAGTCCCGATGGTAAAACTCTAGCTAGTGGTAGTGCTGATAATACCATTAAACTCTGGCATCTATACACTAAAGAACTAACAAACACCCTTTTAGAACATTCATCAACCGTTCATTCTCTGGCTTTTAGTGTAGACAGTAAAACTCTAGCTAGTGGTAGTGCTGATAACACCATTAAGCTTTGGAGAGCCGAATAAAACTAGATTAGTCCTGGATGTATTAATTTACATATTTACTTAATGGTCATAACACAAATAACCATTTATCAATCTTTATAATACATTCGGATTTGCTTCTATTCACAAATTAAATAGTAACTCTTATGTTTAAAACGAATTAAGCTGCTTTGTTTAAGTGGTTGTCTTCGTTTTATTTTTGATCTCGTAATTACTCCCAATTATTTTATCATTGTCAAAAATTCCATTTAGTACATTTATTTACATAAAATTTCAGGTAAATCAAGTCAGAATTTGAACAACAAAGCCTCATTAAAAAGAGTCTTAACACAAATTTTTATCAGACGAAAAATCAAATTATTGATATCTTTGATTTTAAAAAATCACGAAAAATTAAAAATCTTGAAGATTATTAACTTTATCATCGGTTTATTTAATTTTTACTTCACATCAGTCAAAAGTTAGATAAATTGATTTTATGTATTTATGGGCAAAAATATTGTGCTATAGATATTCTAGTTGCGAAAAAACACATAATCCACATTTTTTCGACTTTGAAAAAAATGGTATGTGATGCTGATTCCTTAACAAAATGTTAACAATTTAATTTGTGAAAATTATGTCTGAACTACTTCAATTATTACTTGAGAGCGAAGAAAAAAGTGATTTCCGTTCTTTCCTTAGTGATCTCCGCTTACAAGAAACTAGATACTGGTTAAGAAATGATATAATCAACGTTTATTCCGATTATTGTAGTAAATACCAGAAATCTGAGCAATTCTGCACCGCATCAAATTTAGGAAAATTAATCTACTATACACAGGAAATTATTCAAGAAGAGTATAGCTTCTGTTTTATTATCCGTCCCACAATTGCCAGTCAAGAAGTTTATCGGGTGACAGAAGAATTAGAAATTATTCCGATGACAGTGCAGGAATTATTGGATCTGCGCGATCGCTTTGTCAACAAATTTCATCCCCAAGATGGATATTTGTTAGAATTGGACTTTGGTCCATTCTATGATTATTCACCCACAATCCGCGACCCCAAAAATATAGGTAAAGGTGTAGAATTTCTCAACCGTTATCTATCTAGTAAAATATTCCAAGATCGGAATGAATGGTTAGAAAGTTTATTTGATTTCTTGCAGTTACACCATTACAACGGTGTACAATTGTTAATCAATGATCGCATCAAATCACAAAAACAACTTTCTGCACAGGTTAAAAAAGCCCTGGGTTTTGTGAGCGGTCGTCCCAAAAATGAAAGCTACGAACAGTTCCGCTTTGACCTACAAATGATTGGTTTTGAGCCAGGTTGGGGTAACACTGCTGAACGAGTGCAAGAAACATTAAGCATTTTAGATGAACTCATTGACTCCCCAGATCCAACAATTCTAGAAGGTTTCATTTCCCGGTTACCAATCATATTTAGAATCGTTTTAGTATCAGCCCATGGCTGGTTTGGACAAGAGGGAGTTTTAGGCCGACCGGATACAGGTGGACAGGTAGTTTATGTTTTAGACCAAGCGAAAAGCTTAGAAAAACAATTACAAGAAGATGCACTTTTAGCTGGCTTAGAAGGCTTAAACGTCCAACCAAAAGTAATTATTCTCACCCGCTTAATTCCCAACAGCGATGGTACAATGTGTAACCAGCGCTTAGAAAAAGTCCATGGTTCAGAAAACGCCTGGATTTTGCGTGTACCCCTGCGGGAATTTAATCCCAACATGACTCAAAACTGGATTTCTCGGTTTGAGTTTTGGCCTTATCTAGAAACCTTTGCTATTGACTCCGAAAGAGAACTACTAGCAGAACTGCAAGGTAGACCAGACTTAATTGTTGGTAACTACACTGATGGCAACTTAGTGGCATTTTTACTAGCACGACGCATGAAAGTTACTCAGTGTAATATTGCTCACGCTTTGGAAAAATCCAAATACTTATTTAGTAACCTCTACTGGCAAGACCTAGATGATAAATATCATTTCTCCTTGCAATTTACCGCTGACTTAATTGCTATGAATGCAGCTAACTTTGTTGTGAGCAGCACTTATCAAGAAATTGTGGGTACAGGTGATAGCGTTGGACAGTATGAATCTTACAAATGTTTCACCATGCCAGATTTGTATCACGTGGTAAACGGAACAGAATTATTTAGCCCCAAATTTAACGTTGTTCCACCGGGAGTAAATGAGAATTACTATTTCCCCTATACCCGCACAGAAGATCGAGTAGAGAGTGATGGTGTGCGATTAGAGGAAATGCTGTTTACTTCAGAAGATTCATCTCAAATCTTTGGTAAACTTGATGATCCCAGCAAGCGCCCCTTATTTTCGATGGCACGTCTAGATCGGATCAAAAATTTAACTGGTTTAGCAGAATGCTTTGGTAGGAGTAAAGAATTGCAGGAACATTGCAACCTGATTTTAGTAGCTGGAAAAATCCATCTAGAAGAGTCTGGAGATAACGAAGAACGGGAAGAAATCATCAAACTTTATCACATCATTGATGAATATAATCTCCACGGCAAAATTCGCTGGTTAGGTGTACGTTTATCCAAAACAGATTCTGGAGAAATTTACCGTGTTATTGCCCAACGCCAAGGTATATTCGTCCAACCAGCTTTATTTGAAGCCTTTGGTTTAACAATTCTAGAAGCGATGATTTCCGGTTTACCAACCTTCGCTACCCAATTTGGTGGGCCACTAGAAATTATTCAGGATCAAGTTAATGGCTTTTACATTAACCCTACAAATTTAGAAGAAACAGCCGAAAAAATCCTAGATTTTGCTTCCAAGTGTGAACAAAATGCTAATTATTGGTCAGCAATTTCCCAAGCAGCAATTAAGCGAGTATATAGTACGTACACTTGGAAAATTCACACTACCAAGCTGTTATCCCTAGCCAGGATTTATGGTTTTTGGAACTTCACATCTAGGGAAAATCGTGAAGACTTACTGCGTTATTTAGAAGCTCTGTTTTACTTGATCTACAAACCCAAAGCGCAAAAATTGTTAGAACAACATCAACATCGTTAAGCTTTTCTTTCCAGGACAGGTAAACTATAGCAGGTGACAGGGAACAGGTGACAGGTGACAGAGCTAGAAGTCTTTCAGGGTCTAAGTTTTAGTTATATTTAGGGTTTGCTGATAAAGTCTTGTCGTGGAGACAGGTGACAGGTGACAGGTGACAGGTGACAGTTTCAAGAGTTGGATGGGAACTATTTTTCCTTGAAGCAGGAATTAAATGCAAGGTTTTTCAGTTCTCACCTCATCAAAGCTTGCATTTTTTGAAAGTCAAAATCGCTAAAATCGTTTACCTGTAATGTTTTGAGATTTATATGCCTGACGGCACGCTCCGCGAACAGCAAGCCCTATTTAATGTTCTAACCGCCTTGTCCATTGCTATACCTGTCCCGATCTTAAATTGATAATTCTGACCAAGTTTTTTGACCAACAACACCATCTACAGATAAACTACGTTGACTTTGAAAAGCTTTGATAGCTACTTCTGTCAAAGGTCCAAATACACCATCAATTTCAATTCCATAACCGTTGGAGACTAACAACCTTTGCATAATTCTCACTGATGTACCTGCACTGCCAAAACGTAAAGTGGGCATAGTCGGTCTATTATATGCTGGATATCTTGCTAATAGTTGCTTTTCTGTAGAAATATCCTGAGCATCTGCTAATTTAAAGGATATAGAGGATAGATGCTTTTGGCGAACTTGTTTTAAAATTTGATTTCGTTGATTTGCCAGTGCAGAAATTTGAATTCGTTTCCTTCTATCTGTAGTCATAAATTCCGGTGGTGTGATTTGAGAATTAGAAGGTAATTGAGATAACTGATCGTTTGTTGACTTCTGCACGCCATTTTCTGTTATAAATGGTCGTTGCTCCGGCAAATGGGGCAAATTTGGTTGTTTGGTACTTAATACGCCCGTCATTAGCAGGCCAATATCAGTCATTTTAACTCATCTCATATCTTGTAACTATAAGGATAAACCAGGAGTAGACAAACAAATAAGGTGAAACTGTAACTCTCTATAAATAAGTTTTTTTATTAGCTAAAACGTGATATTTTTTACGCATAAACAAGTATATTAACTTAACTTCATTGACTTTTATTTTTTAATAATCAGTGTCAACTCTATATCATGTATATAATGTATTCTATAGCGGCAGTGTTAAAATTCCAAGTTAAATTTGAAATATTTATGTATTAAATCTAACTTTATTAAATCCAAGTAATTATATTTGTCTGTAAGTAGTTTATTTGACATAACAGTTGATGATCAGGAAATATAGCTTATTACCTGCCATAACATCAAGTCTGATTTTAGTGATTTTATGCCCAAAGCGATCGCCTTGGGCAAAAGCTGTAGTGATAACTAACTAATAACAGGATGGAAATAGAAAGCAAAACCAAGCACTGTATACGCAGCTAAGAGTAAAGTTCCTTCTAACCAATTAGACTTACCATCCGAACTAATACTATTGGCAATTAAAACTGATACAGTCACTGCTACTAACTCAAAAGGATTAAAATCTAAATCCATAGGCTTATCTAGTATCTTGCCAGCAATAACTAATACAGGGGCAACAAATAAGGCAATTTGCAGACTTGATCCCACAGCCACAGATAAGGAAAGATCCATTTTGTTCTTCATAGCCACAGTTACGGCCGTAGCGTGTTCTGCGGCATTACCAACGATAGGCAGAACTATTACCCCTGTAAATAGAGCCGTAAAACCTAACTTAGATGTGGCGACTTCTAAAGAATCTACTAGCAATTCTGACTCAAAAGCAACGAATAAGGTACATACCAGTAACACACCAGTCCACAGCCAAATATTTGGTTTTTCTTGGGAATGTTCCTCTATTTTGACCTCTGATTCTGTTGTTTCCGTTGTTTCCGTTGTTTCTGTTTCTGCTACACCTACGTCATATAAATAGGCATGGGTTTTCATCGAAAATAGCAAGGTTAAACCATAAACTAAAATCAAAACCACGGCAACAGCTAGGGAAAGATTTTGCAATGTTTCTTCATTAATACCAATGGAAGTATAGTTCATTGCCGTTGGTAATAAAATGGCGATAACTGCCAAATTCATAGAAGAAGCATTCACCCGCGCTACCACTGACTGGAATGTTTGTTCCTTGTAGCGTAATCCACCCAAGAGCATGGAAAAGCCCATAACTAAGAGTAAATTACTAATAATTGAACCGGTAATACTGGCTTTGACAACATCTATCAACCCAGCATTGAGAGCAACTAAGGCAATAATAAGTTCTGTAGCATTACCAAAGGTGGCATTTAACAAACCTCCCAGGGAGGGACCAACTACCACGGCAATTTCTTCTGTAGCTGTACCCATCCAAGCTGCCAAGGGCAAAATTGCTAGGCCAGCGGTAATGAAAACTATCAAGTCTCCCCACTCTAAAAAGTGAGCAGCTAGGGAAACTGGTATAAAAAGTAAGAGAATGAGAAAAAGAATGTTTTTGACTGACATTGATAATCTCGAATAGGGATATCAGTTACAGATGCTGCTAAAGTTGCAAACATCATTACTGTAACCAACTGTAACTAAAATACAGGATATTACTCAAATGTGAGAAAAGCTATTCCAAAAATATTACTTTTTTGTTTGGTAAATTTGTCTACTCAAGACCTTTCAGTGGTGCAGATATGTAAAATAAAATTGCGATTCAATTCCAAACTGCAATCTTTCTTTGCAAAAGTATGAATTATCAGGTGGTTTAAGCTAGAACATACGTGGTATTAGATTAAGATACCTTGCATTTCCTTGGCTAATTAGCGTTGCCAGTGATACAATTTTATTTATGAGGTTTTATTCTATCTTTGATTATTTCGTGATCAGCCAGGAAATGTTTGCATGATAATGCAGATTTATTCCCAAAATATGGCTGCTTTTGCCAGAGTTTCCATTACACCTTAATTTGCAAACATTTTTTATATCGGATTTGCCCACAAAACAAATGTAAAAGTTACTATAACCCTTTGCAGCTAAGTGATGTAACAAGTTTAATAAATTTCACTATTGTTGATAGATGCCTGGGGGAGCAGTGTTGAACATCATCTATATTTAGTATTGGTGTCAAAATTAGCTGCTTTATAGAAATACTCTCACCACAATTGCAATTTTACTTTGGATAAAAATAATATGACTTCGGCTGCCCAATTGCCAACAAGCACTGGCTCAACATTTCAATTAGCACAAATAGAACAAGATTTACAATCTCTCACAGATAATGATCCCCTGCGAAAAGCTCAAGGTGTGTACATAACGGTGCATGGTCATTTTTACCAACCACCCAGGGAAAATCCCTATTTAGATGCCATTGAACGTCAACCTAGTGCAACACCTTTCCATGATTGGAATGAAAGAATTCACTGGGAATGCTATCGCCCTAATGCCTTTGCGAGAGTCCTAAATGACAAGGGTGAATTGTTGGGGATCGTCAATAATTACGAATACATGAGCTTTAATATCGGACCAACTTTGATGTCATGGTTGGAACGTTACGACAGGTCAGTTTATCAGCGCATTTTGGAGGCTGATGCTAAAAGTAGTGAACGGTTAAATGGTCATGGCAATGCGATCGCCCAAGTCTATAATCACATTATCATGCCCTTGGCAAATGAACGGGATAAATACACCCAAATTCGCTGGGGTAAGGCAGACTTCAAATCTAGATTTGGTCGTGATCCCGAAGGCATTTGGTTAGCGGAAACTGCCATTGATTATCCGACTGTAGAGGCTCTGATTTCTGAGGGCATTCGTTTTATTGTCCTGGCACCATCCCAAGCTCAACGCTGTCGTCCTTTCCCCACAGAAAATGATCCCCACCCAGCATGGCATGAAGTGGGAGGTAATCAAATTGATCCCACTCGCCCCTATCGTTGTTATTTAAAGCCAACTCTGAATAGTACATCTTCTCCTCTGAGTGTAAATAAAACTACTTCATCAGCAACTACAGAAGAAGATTTACCTTACATTGATATCTTTTTCTACGATGGCCCAATTTCTAGAGATATGGGTTTTAGTGATGTGGTTTATAGTTCTCATCACTTTGCCGGTCGGGTTGGTGCTGCAATACGCGGGGATCATCGGCCAGCACAATTAATATCTGTGGCTACCGATGGGGAAACCTTTGGACATCATAAAAAAGGAACTGAGAAAACTATTGCCTATGCTTTTATTGGTGAGTTCCCCCGTCATGGTTGGACTGTGACAAACTTTGCTCACTATTTGAGTTTAAATCCTCCTAGTTGGGAAGTGGAATTAAAATCCGTCACGGCTTGGAGTTGCGCTCATGGTGTTGATAGATGGCAAGATGATTGTGGTTGTGGTGGAGAAGGTGGTGTTTGGCATCAAAAATGGCGCAGGCCTCTGCGTGATGCTTTAAACTGGTTGCGGGATCAGTTAGTTGCGGTGTATGAGGAACATGGGGGAAAATTATTTAAAGATCCTTGGTTAGCAAGGGATGAATATATTGAGATTTTACGCGATCGCTCGGCCGCTAATGTTACCCGTTTTCTTTCCCGTCATCAAACTCATAAACTCACTGCCACCGAACAGATAGATGCTTTGCAATTATTGGAAATGCAGCGTCATTCACTGTTTATGTTTACCAGTTGTGGTTGGTTTTTTGAAGAACTTTCTCGGCCAGAGGGAACACAAATTCTGCGCTATGCTTCCCGTGCTTTGGAATTAGCTGGTGATGTGGCAGGTGTGCAGTTAGAACAGGGTTTTCTCAAACGTTTGGGTTTAGCTCCCAGTAATGTCGAAGACTTTAGACATGGGGCAGAAATTTACCGTCAGTTGGTGTTGACTGCCCAAATTGGGTTTAGACAAGTAGCTGCCCATTATGCTATTACTTCTTTGTTTGATAATCACAGCAGTAACAGCAATAACTTATCTACACAAGATCGATCAGATCCTCTTGAGACTTATCAAAAGCGTGTTTACTGTTATACGGCTAATGAGTTAGATTACCAAATGCAACGCATGGGTGCGTTAACTATGGTGGTAGGACATTTAAAGCTAGTTTCAGAAATTACTTGGGAAAGTGAAAATCTGGTATTTGCAGTTCTACATCTGGGTGGTTGGGATTTCCATTGCTGTATTCAGCAGTTCACGGGAAGACGTGATTACAGTCTATTGAAGGAAAGGCTGTTTACTTCTTTGCAACAAGCAAGTGCCGCTCAAGCTATTTTAGTAATGACACAAATTTTTGGGGATGAGGCCTTTAGTTTGCAAAATTTATTTGCAGAAGAACGGCATCGGATTATGGGACTATTAAGCCAGGAAACACTGACAAGGTTGGATCAGTTGTATACCCAGACATATCGAGAAAATTACGGTGTGATTATGGCTTTCCATCGAGATGGATTAACAGTTCCCCAAGAATTACAGGTGGCGGCGGAAATTGCTTTGGGTTATCGCTGTATGACAACGTTGCGTAGCCTAGAACAAGATATAGCTGAACCTCAATTAAGTTGGAATCATGTCTTAGAATTGGAAGCGATCGCCACTGAAGCTAAACATCTCCGCTGTCAATTAAATATACCCGAAGGTCAACAGATATTAGAGCAGTTAATTGTTAGATTACTGTGGCAATTGTTACACGATGTTAATGGCTCTTTTAATACGGATATTCAACGGTTAGAAAAGTTAATTGATGTTGGTTATCAGCTAAATTTGGGAATTTGCTTAGAAAAAGCCCAAGAACTCTATTTTAGCTGTTTACATAGTCAAATAGCTCCCCTTTGTCTCAACAACATCAGTAGTACAACAGAATCTACACAGTGTCGTCAGTGGTTAAAACTAGGACAAAAATTAGCTGTTGATGTCAGCCTGATCCTGAAAAAACTACCATAGTGGTGCGGGCATCTTGCCCGCTATTCCGCTATTATTTAATTTGTAAGCAAGCTTCTGATCTCATTTACTGTGCATCACGCGCACCTGCCTTAGCAGCGGATTCTTTCTGTAAGCGTATTAATGTATTATATATTTGACGCTTTAAATCACTATTATTTTGGGTTTCCATAGTTATTTCATTAAAACGCTCAATAGTCAATTTTTTTGACTCAACTATTGTTTGAGAATCGTTGCAATAACTAATAGCTATATCCTTAGCTTTACCAGGTAAAGAATTCATACTTTTAGAATCATTACAAACGATTTTAGGAACTTCTTTACTACCGATCACCTTTTTAATTTCTTCAAAAGCCTCTTGTCGTTTTGGTTCCATTTCCAAAACAGATTCAGCATAACTGGTAACTTCTGTACTACTAACTTTTAATATTGGAGTATTAGCTTTAGCACTCCAGCCTAAAGTTGCAAAAATAAAGCTTGCACTGGTAAGAGTTGCCAATACTAAAGATGTAGATAACTGATGCTCAATTGAATTTCCCACAATGATAAAATAATTTTCCTGCATACGATAGATGACACAGAATAATAGTAGAGATATGATAGTAGATTTGAATTATTTTAGGAATAAGAAGTTCCAGTAAAACCGGAATTTACTAAATTTTTTCATATAACAGGAAGCAGGTGACAGATAAAAGGTAAGATTTTTTACAAATTACCAATCTCTTACGGAACTAGAGACACTATGACAAATTATCTTCTTTGATAGACTTGACAGAGTTCAATAACCTTAGTTTGCAGGATAGAAGTTTCTGACGCACCTTGCTTGAGACTCACTTCTAACTCTAACAAAAGAGGTAAAGATGAAATTAATTGCTGTACAGAAAGAGACTTAACTTCCTGTTGTAAAAAATAGATCCGTTTTGGGTTATTGATTTCCGCAGCTTTAGCTATCTCTTGGGGGTTACGTTCTCCAGTCTCCATCATCATCTTTACCCATAACCAAGTGCGAAACTGACCAATCAAAGTAGCAACAATCCTTAAACCCGGTTCAGCCGCATTAATTAGATCACCTACAATACCCAACGCCTTAGCTGTATCTCCTGTTTTAATAGCCGCTGCTAATTGTAAGGTATTTTGAGTAGTATTTCTCACTAACTGAGTTACAGTTTTAACATCTAAAGGTTTATTAACACCATCCACATAAAGCCGTAACTTCTCCATTTCTGTATAAAGAAGCCGTGTATCATTACCTATAGATTCCGCCAACAGTTCGGCAGTTTGGGGAGTTAGTTTTACACCCACGGTTTGAGCCGCTTCATTAACCGCTTGCACTAACAATTCGGTTTTCCAGGGAGGAATAAGAGAAAATTCCTTAAATTCAGCAAATTTTTTGAGAAATTTTGTACCTTTAAGGCGTTCATCAGGTTTGTTGCGGCTAGTCAATAGTAAAAACGAACTGTCAGGAATGACAGGTAAAGTCCGTTGTAATTCGGCTAAAACATTTTCTGGACACTGTTGACACAGAGTAGTATTAACTAACCATACTAAACGTCCACCAGCCCCAAAAGCAGGAGTCATCGCTTGATTTAAAGCTTGAACTGCTGCATCCCCTTGATCAGGAGGAAAAGTGGTATAGTTAAAACTTGTCCATAGGGGATCAAGAACGCGATCACGCAAAGCTGTCACCGCCTTTTCCATTGCAAAATCATCTTCACCCCAGTAAACATAGATTGGCATAAAAATCAAAGGTAATGGCTAATGGCAGAAATTAAATTCTCATTTTAAGATTTCATGACATAAAAACTCTTTCACCACGAGGGTTTGATAATTCTTAACAAAACTTGTGATTGCTGAAATGACGCAACCTCCTTTCAAAATGAGAATTGCTGGGCTAATGGGTCATGGATAATTAATTGGTAATATTTATCTTTTTGGTACTTTTCTTCCCAAATTTTAAATTTTCATTGGTATAGCTTGGTAAAAATCAGTAAATTTTCCTACAATTTAGCAATAGAGATCGAGGCTCAGAAGATTGGACGACAACTACCAAACCTACTTAAATCGGGTAGCACGCATGACGCTACCAGAATCATTTAAAACCCAAGTTCAGCATATTCAGGAGTCTTCTAAATTCAAGACTGAGGATGGAGTTAGAAAACCAACCAACTTTCCTGGTTATACCTTGATAACCCCACCAGCAGAAGAGGATATAAAGAACGCTGACTTTTACGGCCAAATCGAGAAATATCAGCGATCACTCTTAGAATCTATCAATTCTGATTTGATTGTACCCCTACCTCCCAGCAGTTTTCACGTCACCATTGCTGATTTAATTTGGGATCATGCCTTCGTTCATGCTAATGAAAAAAATCCCCAATTTGAACGGGATTTAAATTCTTGCTTAGGTGATTTATTTACACAGTATCAACAATTACGAATCAAACCAGCTAATACAGTTACTTGGCAAATGCTAGGATTGATAGTTATGCCCAGGGCGGTTGCTGTGTGTTTAATTCCTAAGGATGAACGCTGTTATGAAGAAGTCATACAATTACGCCGATTAATTTATCAAAATCGTAAATTAATGGGTTTGGGTATTGAACAACATTATCATTTTACAGCCCATGTCACTCTAGGCTATTTTGGAGAAATTCCAGCAGATATTGACCGGGAAAAACTCACTAATTCCTTCTCAGAATTAAATAAACAATGGCTGTTAAACTTTCCTGAAATTAGTATTCATAGGGCTGAATTAAGAAAGTTTGACAACATGATCCATTATTATCGTCAGCCAGACTGGACTAATTTAGAGTTTTAATTCATGGGTTATTAGTTATGGGTTGTCAGTCATCAGTTTTTTAAAACTAATGACTAATGACTAATGACTAATGACTAATGACTCATACCTCATAGTCTGGTTGTTGATAGGCTAAATAAACAGCTTCTAAAAGTACATCAGCAGAAATGTCAGATGGTAGTATTGTTAAATCAATAATAGACTTTACCTGTTGAGCTAACTTTATAGACAGTGAATATCTAGCCTTTTTTGACATCCCACTGCGACGCTGTAAATATTCTCTGATAATAGCAAAATCATCAGGTAGTAACTGCGATAAATCCGAGACTTTTTGCAGGCTAATATAAAATGATTTTGCCTCTTGTGAAATAGTAAAACTGCCAGATTTATTATCTTTTTGAGCTTGAATTACTATTGTTCCTGCCAATAAATCACCCAGGCGCTTTTCACTTTTACTTAACATAATTAAAAAAGCACCAATAAACAGGAATTCATCCACAGGACGTAATAAAGCTCGAAGAGAGGCTTGTTGTAAACCCACAGGTCTACCATCATCTCTAATCACACGAATCTTCGCAATACGTTTACCGGGAGTCTGTCCTTGCCAGAGACTTTCAAAAAAGACAAAATAACCAGTGTAAATACAAAAAAGACTCAGAAAAGCGATCGCACTCATCCATAAAGCAAAGCCAGAACCAAAAATTTCCAACCCAATATTAATTAATTGAGCGGAAATAGTCAGCCAGACAACGATAAATAGAGCTAAACTTAAACCTAAAATATGATAGTCAATTAATAGCCCTAAAGCTCTACTACCAATTCCAGCTAAAGTAAATTCTAACTCTACACTTTCCGGAGTGCTAAATTTAATTTTATTGAACAGGTGCATAACCTTAAATGTTCTATTAAACTTCCCGATCACGTAACTGCAAACCTAAACCTTCTCTTCGACTGCGTAAGTCATAATAAATCACAGCTTTGAGAGTTTGGAAAAAAGGTAAAATCACAGCATTACTACCAATGACTATACCAATCACTAAAACAAAAAAAATCAAGGAAGCAAAGGCATTGCCATCAGCTAAAAGCGGTGTAAAAACTAACTGAATTACACTGGTGAGAATTTGCAGTAAAATTTGCAGCGGTAATGTAATTAAAATAGCTACAAAAGAAATTAAGAAAATTCTTCCCACATAACCTTTCGTTAAATCAATACTACGTTTAATAGTCTGAGTAGCATCACAATTTTCTTCAATCGCCAGAGGTAAATCAACCAAGTAAAACCTAGTTAAAACCCAGGCAAAAATTACAAAACCCACAAGAGTAACTAAAATAGCGATCAATGAAAAAATAGCAATATTACCAAAACCACCACCTTGTACTCCTAAAACCGCTCCAATAATTGCCAGCAAAATGCCAAACACAATCATAAAACCAAGACCAATTCCCCCACCTATCAGCGACATTAATAGCATTGTCCCCAAAAACTGCCATAGTCGGGAATTAACAACACGCTCACCATCACGAATACTTTCGGGTTGATTCACCAAATCACCAAAAGCTAAACGACTAATTAAAGCTGAGAGAGCATAACATTTTGCCCAGCCATAAACTGGTACAAGTACCCAAAGATAGGCTTTTAGTGCCAATAAAAAATACTCTTTCAGATGAGAACGATATAAACGCACACCTGCACTCACTACATTACCCATACTCAATGGTTCTGCATTACTGGTAACACTAAAGTTGTCAGACATGGTGGTAAATGCTCCTTATAATTACAATTAGCAATTTTGACGTTATCTTAAGCTAAATTAAACTCAGTAGTTGGAAATTTTATGAATATTAAACGTTGGATTGGCAGACGGGAAAAACATTGGCAACGTCTAGACCATCTATTGCGAAAAGTAGAGCAAAAACGCTTAAAATACCTTAAATCCGAAGAAATTAGAGAATTAGCCAGTTTATATCGTTCAGTAGCCGCAGATTTAGCCCGCGCACGTACCCAGGAAGTAGGTAAAACTTTAACTCAGAGTTTACAATCCTTAACAACTCGTGCTTATACGCAGATTTACCAAGGTTCACGTAAACAAGAATGGCACGCTGTTCAAGAATTTTACCGATGGGGATTTCCCGCTGTAGTGCAGCAAACATTCCCATACATTATCGCTGCTACCAGTCTATTTTTATTTGGTGGTTTAGTCGCTTGGTGGTATGCGTGGCAAGATCCTAGCTTTATGTTCCTAATTGTACCAGAAAGATTAATTTCCCAAGTCCGAGATCATGGTGAACTCTGGATGGGTTCAATCGTCGGTATTGAACCTTTAGCATCCAGCAACATTATGATTAATAATATTTCTGTTTCCTTTGGTGCTGTCGCAGGGGGAATTACAGCCGGATTATATACTACTTATTTAATGGTTTTTAATGGTTTATTAATTGGTGCAGTTGCTACTTTAGTCGGTCAAAATAATTTAGCTTATCCATTTTGGGCGTTTGTTTTTCCCCATGGTGCTTTAGAATTACCTGCCATATTTTTTGCTGGTGCGGCAGGATTATTAATTGGTAAAGCAATTTTGTTTCCCGGTAAATATCGCCGTCGAGATGCAATGAAAATCAACAGTTCCCAGGCGGCACAATTAGTATTTGGAATTATCCCTTTGTTAGTTATAGCAGGGATTATTGAAGGATTTTTTTCACCTAATCCTATTTTTCCAGACCCAATCAAATATTTAGCTGGTATTGGATTATTAATAGGATTGGTTATGTATTGTAATCAAAAGAGAAAAATAGCTTAATTGTCAGCAGTTGTTTTAAATACTGAATATAAAACAGGCAGAAATATTACAACATATTGCAGGTAAATTAGTTTTATCCCTAATATCTGCTGTAAATATTCTCTGCCTCTTACCTTCTTTACTCACTCAGAACAGAAGTACAAACTTGTGACTCTTGCCATAGTTTATGCAAAAAGAATTCCATGCGATCGCTCATCATAGTTACAAATACACCTACATTATCCTCAGTACCATCTGATAACCAAGAACCCCGTAAAGTCACTTCTAAATATTCAGCATCACAACCAGACAAATCTATAATTTCACCATCAACTCTTCGCGCCTCCATCCTCAACTTTTCTACTCCCGGTACATCAACAGGAAGCAAAAAGGAAGCAGTGCTAGGTTCTAAGCAAAAAGGCTTACCAATACGTAATGATAAAATTGCTCTCTTTGCCACCCATTCTTCTAGTGACAGAGAAAGACATTCTAAATAAAAACTTCCTTCAGTGTAAGTTAATTTCAGCATTCCTTATGCTCTCCTGTTATTCCAGGTTTGCTTGCAAATCCACCCAAAATTTTTCTGCAAAAGACACAGCAGGGTGTAGAGGTGTTTTCGGCTTAGTACGTAGCCGCATTCCTACTTCAGCTAGGGTTTTATTACCTTTAAAAGAGTTGCATCTAGAACAGGCTGTGACTACGTTGTCCCAAGTATGTAAACCCCCTTTAGAGCGGGGAATCACATGATCCAAGGTCAGATTTTTGTTAACACCACAATATTGACAACTGTGATGATCTCGCCTGAGCACTTCCCGCCGATTGACTGGGGGAACTTTCCACATCCTTTCAGCCGCTGTAATTTTTAAACGAATATGTTTTGGTACAGACAACACTAGGCTAGATGAGCGGACTAACCATCCCTCTTCTGTATAAAAATTTAGAGGTTCTGCCTTCTCTGTTACTAGCAACACAATTGCTCGCTTAATGTTGACTTTACAAAGTGGTAAGTAATTTTGAGAAAATACTACTACCGATTGCTCTAACACTTGCATTGCACTTGTCACAGCCTGACTCCTTGTTATCAGTTCTCAGTTATTAGTTATAAGTTCTCAGTCATTAATGTTTACTGTGAACTGATTACTGTTAACTGATTAAAAAACCCCGCCTCTGATTTAGGTGAAGCGGGGGTTAAAATTGACCTAGTAATTTTTTGGTCTGATTACGGTACAACATTTTCCTTGCACCTCCCGCTTTTTATCTCTAGTTGTGGTTTACTATTGAGCAGATTAAAACTGTTAATTCTAAAATCATCATTACCCTCCGTGTTTCGCCCTTGATGCTGGCTATTATCGGCCCTAAATAAATACTCCACTCCCACAACAGAGAATTCCCAACTGGCCTGATAGCTGCTGGGGTAGGAGGGCATGGAAATGGGGTAAATGGATTTCACAGAAAATTTCACCTATTGAACATTCCTTTAAACATACTACACTTGTATTACTATCCTGTCTATATCTATAAGGAGAAAAAATCATGCAAACCATCACACGTACCTCAACCACCGACATGGAAGTTACTAGTATCCGTTTAGAACGTGAACTGAAAGATAAACTTAAGGAAATAGCTGGAAACCAAGGATATCAAGCCCTCATTAGAGATATTCTCTGGAATTATGTACAACAAAAATCTGGTGAATGGAAACCACGGTTTTCCCGTAATGATATTCGAGCCAGTATAGCTGCTACTGCCCAGCAAGATGAACGCTGTGTTCTTACAGGTAAATTAATTGAATCTCAACAACCAATGTTGTTAGGACTGACGAAAAATGGCGATATGCTTCCTTTATGTGTCGATAGTTTAGCCCTATAAGTTTTGTTTAATCAAAGGGGAAAGGTTAAAATATCAATGCTTTTGTTTTTCCCTCTACCCTTTGATTCTCAAAATCCACCACCTATCCCCACTGATTACTAGACTGCATTGTCAGTTTATTTATATTTATTGAGGAGTTACGTATTGGAAGAATTCTCATCAATGCGTAACTCCTAAACCTATACCCCACATTCTGCAGAAGCGTAGAGAAAAAAAATAATTATTCCCAGAAACCATTATTGGTAAATTTTTTCAGGATTTTAGTCCCAGGGAACTATAAAACATCTATTAGGAATTTATCTCATTTATTGAGAACATTCTTGGAGAAAAGTTTGTAAAATCCCGAATCCTTAGTGATAATTATTCGGAAGTGGATTTAATCTGCCGAATGTGGGCTATAATTTCATGGCATTAAGTTTTGATGTCAATTCAGCAATTTCAGTAAGCAATTAATATATTAGTACTAACTCGTACAGTATTAATGCGGGCGATGTCTATGATATTTTTTAGCAAATTATAGAGAAATTACGGTTTATGTAAATTTATAAACAAGATATCCTTGACTAATAGTTACATAATTGCCAAACTTACAATGTACTGATTAAAGTTTAAAAGTTTGAACAAGTATTTATATTATAGTAATTTTTCTGACCGTAAATAAGCTAATTAATAATGCAGTGTATAGATATATATACAAAAGGGGGTGAATATTTTAATAATATTTCATGATCAAAAATAAAAAACCTTGATTTTAAATCATGACAGGATTAGTATAGAGTTTTTTTAGAGTGTTTGGAATAACTTTTGATTAATCTCAACTAAAAATGTACACTTGTAAGCAACAAAAGTATTTGACGGCATCAAAAGTGTCTCTTGTAAATAAAATTACGTTGGGTACAAACTCACAATAATCATTTAGAGACTCAAAAATAATGAAAGAACATTTATTATCGCTGGCAAAATACACAAGTGATGTAGAGCAACTACAACCATACCGAGGCAAGCTGATGCAACAACAAGAAAAAGCAGCCCACGCCTTGGTGCATAAAATTAATCAGATAGTCACTAACAGTCAGGCTACATCATTAATTTTGCAAGACCTTGCTAAGTTGCTAGTCCAGGAATTTCATGCGGACTGCTGCTTTATCAGCACTACTGAGAATGATGAATGTCAAGCACTATTAGAAATTAAGTGGTGTATTCAACCTTTTCTAGCAGCAGAAAAATCCAGAGACATATTATTGATTCACAAGTTGTTGATGAATTCTCCAATAGCACAATGTAGTGAAGAACCATTAACAATGGAGGATATAAAAAAAATTACTCACAAATACCCATTTATTGATCAATCTTTATCTGGCAATATTCCATCAATTCTGGCAATTCCCACAAGCATCAGTGGTAATATCAATGGATTAATTAGCTTAATCAAATTTCAAAGTTATGATTGGAATGAATCAGAAAAGTATTTACTCAAAGCAATAGAATCATCTTGTGCGCTTGCCATGGCTCAAGTTTCTCAAATACATATACTAAATAATCAAAAACAATCCTTACATAAAGCGAATCAACATCAAAGTTTAATTAAGCAATTAACTACACTTAGTCTGAATAATTTGGAGTTGAACAAAATGCTCCAGTTAGTCATTACATCAACAGCACAATCCTTAGAAGCTGATAGAGGTTTATTAATATTATTAAAGTATACAGATCCGACGTTTAGAAATCGTCATAAAAAGCAAGTTCCTCAAGCAAAAGCTAATGTAGTGGGAGCGTGGGGTAAATATCAGGAAACGGCTAACCCAGAAGAAGTACGAAAAGAGTCTTTTTGGCTATCGGAATGTGGGCTATGTCAACGTGTATTTTTAGAATCGGGGAAACCGATCATGATGGATAAATCTACAGAGCAAACAGAGAATTGGCAAGCGAACCCCTTGTTTGCAACGGAAGATTTTCCAGCCACATTATTAATGCCATTAGAAAATCAAGGTAATGTTCTGGGTTTTGTGGTTTTACAACAAGAAACTGCTCGCATTTGGCAACCATCCGAATTAAATCTTGTAGAAATGGTTTGTACTCAATTGAGTAACGCCATCATTCAATCCCAAACACTCAAGCAAGTACAAAATTTAGTAGATGAAAGAACTGAACAACTCAAGCGTAGTTTAGAAGTACAAGCAAAATTGTATGAAAGAACGAAACAGTATGTTGAACAGTTACAAGAACTTAATGAACTAAAAGATGAATTTGTCAGTAACCTGAGCGATCGCTTGCGTTATCCCCTGACAAATATGCGGATGTCAATTCGTAATCTACGACTACCTGGACTATCACCAGAACGTCAAGCTCGATACTTAGATATTCTAGAATCAGAATGTACTAAGGAAATTAACTTAATTAATGACTTACTCACACTCCAGAAGCTAGAATCTCACCAAGAAGAACCACAACTAGAAACAATAGACTTAAACACTAAAATTGATGGCTTAGTAGCAGAATTAGAACAGCCATTCAGTGAACAAGGATTATCTGTCACTGTAGATATACCTAAAGAACCACTAAAACTGCAAACTGAAATAGAAAGTTTTGACCGCATTCTCCAGGAATTATTAAACAACGTCAGTAAATATTCTGAGAGAGACACCACTGTTAATTTACAAGCGATTCACAGAGTTGAACAAGAAGTTGATCAAGTTATTATTAAAGTGACTAATGTAGGAAGTGGTATTTCTCAAGAGGAAGCTGCCTATATTTTTGATAAATTCCGTCGTGGTAAAGGACGTTGGACTCCCGGTACTGGCTTGGGATTAGCATTGGTTAAATCCTTAGTACAGCATTTACATGGAGAGATAGCTGTTGAGAGTACCCCTATTCAAGATTCCTCATTAAGTCAAATTTGTTTTACCCTCACACTACCTCAGTTTTCCGCACCAACTAATATACACTCCTCGCAGTAACTACAAAAGTGACCACAGAAAACCAGACAACAGAATTTGATTCCCTCACACCCATTGAAAAAAATGGGTTAGAACCAAATCTAAATAGTGACATAGTTTCCATCCAGGTGGAAAAATTGGCAGAAAGACAGCGGCAAATCACCGCTCAAGTGAAAATCCCCCACCCCATCGAAAAAGTCTGGAAAATTTTGACAGACTATGAATCCTTACCTCAATTTATCCCCAATCTAGCTAAAAGCTGTTTGTTAGAGCATCCCCATGGGGGCATACGTCTAGAGCAAGTAGGATCTCAACAGCTACTCAAGTTCAAGTTTTGTGCGCGTGTAGTCTTGGATCTAGAAGAGATATTTCCTAAACTTATCAACTTTCAAATGGTAGAAGGGGATTTCAAAGGATTTTCTGGTCAATGGTGTTTAGAACCTTATTCTTTGAATATCGGTCAAGGAACAATTCTCTGCTATACAATCCAAGTTTGGCCTAAGCTGACCATGCCTATATCCATAATTGAACACCGCCTCAGCAAAGACTTACAATTAAACCTCCTGGCAATTCGTCAGCGGGCAATGGAATTAAGCAAAACCTAATAAGTATTTATGCCCACATTAGTCAAAGCCTACAGTGTGGGTTATCCTTCTCAAAGATGGAAAAAGCACAGAAGTAAATCAAGTAGGAAAAAGAGAGAGTCTTCCATCCGCTTGTCTGCTGTTTTTTATTAAAGTACCCCCAAGGGAATTCGAATCCCTGTTACCTCCGTGAAAGGGAGGTGTCCTAGGCCTCTAGACGATGGGGGCATCTGTCTTTTCACTTTTCATAATCTACTGGATTTTCCAGAGAATGTCAACACCTTTGATAAAAAAAATTTTCAGCCTGTCAGTTATGGCATAACAGCCTGAATTCTTGGATATTAAAAGCCCCCAGATACACTTGAGAAGTTGATCTAAAATCTGGAATGGATAATCAAAACATTTTCGATGGATATTACTGCTAATTTTTCGGTCGCCAAATAACGAAAAAAGATGTACTATAAGAAACTAGGCATAAAAAAATATTTGATTTTCTTTACGATGGGTGTGCTGTTGTACCCTGTAAAGAGAGTGTTTATAATTCTTTACAAAGGATTTTGAAATCAATCACTCAAAATCTACAACATGGAAGCATCTTTTCAAATCACCCTACAAATGGTGTTCACAGTTCTAGCCGGCATCAGCGCCCAAGTGATGGCCGCATATTTTAAGCTGCCGAGCATCGTCTTATTACTCTTGTTAGGCATTCTATTAGGCGCAGATGGGGTTGGCTTATTGCATCCTCATTTACTAGGAACTGGACTAGAAGTAATTGTCTCCCTAGCAACGGCGATCATTCTATTTGAGGGCGGACTCAAATTAGATTTAAAAGAAATGGGTCGCGTTTCCGTTAGTTTGCAATTACTCGTCACCTTGGGAACGTTAATTACTTTGATCGGTGGCAGTATGGCGGCTCACTGGCTGGGGGAATTTCCCTGGAATATAGCTTTTCTCTATGCTTCCATAGTCGTAGTTACAGGACCCACAGTTGTTGGGCCATTACTAAAACAAATTAACGTAGACAGACAAGTAGCCACCTTATTAGAAGGGGAAGGGGTTTTAATTGATCCTGTGGGAGCTATTTTGGCTTACGTTGTTCTGGATACCATTTTAAATGGTGATCCCGACCCAACCAAAGCCATTATGGGTTTGGCCTTGCGTTTGAGTGTAGGCGCAATGATTGGGGGTCTAGGCGGTTATTTGATGAGTTTGATTTTAAAACGTGCCAACTTCTTATCCTTTGAACTCAAAAACCTAGTGGTTTTAGCTGTCCTGTGGGGTTTATTTACCCTAGCTCAAACAATCCGCAGCGAGTCAGGAATTATGACAACAGTGGCAGCGGGAGCAGTGTTAGCTAACTCATCAGTTCCAGAAGAACGCCTATTACGCAGCTTTAAAAACCAACTGACAATTCTCAGTGTTTCTGTACTGTTTATCCTGCTGGCGGCTGATTTATCCATTGCCAGTGTGTTTGCTTTAGGTTGGGGCAGTTTATTGACTGTTTTGGTCTTGATGTTTTTGGTACGTCCCATTAACATTCTTCTGTGTACTTTGAACAGTGATCTTAATTGGCGGCAAAAATTATTTTTGAGTTGGGTTGCACCTAGAGGAATAGTGTCTGCTTCTGTGGCTTCTTTATTTGCCATTTCCCTGACACAAAGGGGAGTCAATGGTGGTGATGCTATCAAAGCTTTGGTGTTCTTAACAATTATCATGACTGTTTTCTGTCAGGGGTTAACCGCTGGCTGGCTGGTGAAATTATTGCGAATTACTTCTCAAGATGCCACTGGGGCGGTGATAGTTGGTTGTAATCCCCTGAGTTTGCTGATTGCGCGCTTTTTCCAAGAACGGGGGGAAAAGGTCGTCATGATTGACACTGACTCAGAATATTTTGCTCAAGCTGAAGCTCAAAACTTGCGCGTAATTGCCAGTAGTGCGCTAGATACAGAAGTTTTAGAAGAAGCAGGAATTGCTTCCTTGGGAACTTTTTTAGCCATGACTAATAATGGAGAAGTAAATTTTGTTTTAGCCCAACGCGCTGCTGAGGAATTTAGCCCACCCCGTGTTTTAGCGGTATATCCCCGCAATCCTCAAGCCTCCAATACTAAAATTCAAGCAAATAATAGAGTAAATCAAGCTTTTGTCCAGGATTTTCCTATTAAAACTTGGCATGAATACTTAAATAGTAGCCGGGTGAAGTTAGGGACGACTACTTTGAATGCCGCAGAATTTGATGTCCAACAAAAACACATACAAGAAAAAATTCAGGATGGTGTCTTAGTACCACTATTACTGGAGAGGGAAGAAAGTTTGCAAGTAATGTCAGTTAATCAAAATTGGCTGGTTGGCGATCGCATTATCTACTTGTTATATGATTCGCGCCCAAACTTACTAAAACGCTTATCTGGTGCTAGTCAATCTACAGCTTTAGCTTTGGAGACGTTACCAGAGGTGGAAGAAGTACCTACTGCCAAGTTATCTCAACTTTCCGCCACTGAAGCACCTGGCAATTGAAAACCAAGATTTTCTAGGCATTTGCATAAAACTTCATACTTGTATTGACTTTATCCCAGCAATGGTAAATAACAGAAATTTTCCTGTTTTGAGCGTATTTACAGGAAGTTATTGATTACAGCATATTCTGGATATATCAGATGGGATTTTTGGTTAAAAAGCTATCTCACAACAGCTTAATGAATACGGTAATTTTTCCTTGATATTGTATTTAGGGCTGACTGAATTGACCAAAAACCTGGAAATGAAGATAGTCAAAGGGCTATTCAAGGTGGATGAGATGCTATCTCAAGATGATTCTGCCCTCTTTTTGGCTCCCCCTTCTCACTCCTCTTGCTCAAGAAAAACTTTTTTAGTAAGATTTAAGTATTTAGTTTGTAGTTAGTCAATCGAAATCAAGTAACTGTAATAATTGCATCTTCATCTATTTTTTAGACATTAAATCAACCTACATCTAAAAATGGCAATATAATTTAAAAGATAAAATCCTTAGTGCAGCATGATAAGTGTTATGAAACTCTTATAGGCTGCGGCCTAATTATAATAGTCAACTACAACTGATCTGAGTGAACGGATAAAAATTATGTCTTATGTCTCCATGCTGAAAAATATACCAGAAGTATTAAACCAACCAACTGGAATAGCAGCTATAGCCTCTCTTGGTATCCATGGTGCTATTGCTTTAATCGTGCCATTGATGCCTGTAAATTCTACTCAATCAACAGAAGCTAACGCTAAAAAAGCTGTTGGATTAATAGAATTAAGCCCAGCAGACCAGGCTAGGCTACCACAAACTCCAGATAATTCTCAAGTTGCTTTACAACCACTGCAATTACCGCAAAAACCGCAAATTAAACTGCCTGACTTTGATAGTGAAATAACTATTATTCCGCCTTTACAAACTCCATTACCTAAGCAACAGGTATTACCAACTATTCCTAGATCCGCATCTAACTATAATCTTTCTTACTTGCCAAGACAGCAAGCAACACCAATGTTTACTCAGAGGGATTTTAGAACTCAAGTTTCTAATTTCCGCATTAGTAGTAATCAATCTCGTTCTGTCCCTCGCGTTGGATCTCGTTCCGTTTCTCCGTTCGTTGATGATATAGATACCAAAATTAGAGAAACCCAGCCTATAAATGTTAACAGGTTACCAGAAGTTCAGGTCAGTAACGGAATATCTGGAGAACCATTAGTTAACCCATCAGCGGATGCTATTGATATTGGTTCTACGAAAAAACCTCAAGAATTTACAGAATTTAAAAATCCCCAGTTGGGAAGTGATCTCCCAGAAGTCACTGCTAGTTCCCCTGCTGGACTTCGTGTTGGTGAATCTTCAGAAGGTAAGAGTCCATTACTATCAGCTGCACCAATTGTCATCCCATCTTCAGAAAACTCAACCCAGGAACAAACTATAGTACCTACTATTAGTAAATCTGAGGCTCAGATTCAGAAAAACCAACAGTTACTGGCCAAGCTGAAATCCGATGACAATTTGAGAAAAACTGTCCAGCAGGAATATCCTAACATTCAGAAGCAAGCTGTTATCCGTAAAACTATTCCTACCAATCATCCAGAAATAGAGGGTATTGTATCAGGTCAATTAGTTGTAGATCCTGATGGGAAGGTTTTAGATATTAAGTTTCAAGGTGGAGCAGTAACTCCTCAACTACAATCAAAAACTAGGGCTTTCTTCAGTGCAAATGCACCTAAAGGTGAACAGCAAATTAGTTATTATCCTTTCCAACTTCAGTTTAAAAATACTAACAACGATTCGATGACAGGCAAGAATACACAGCTAAAGCCTTCACAAAATCAGAATAATCAACAAGCTGCGGATCAGCAAGATAGAAAAACCCAACCAAAAAATCAAGCTGTGATTATTCCTAACCCATCATCAACACCTGAAGTAGTTGGGGAAAAATCTAGTGGATCTGGTGAATCTACTCAAAAACTAATACAAAAGTTACGTCAAGTTCAGGAAGAAAGACAAACCTCAAACCAGGATCAATAAGTTGATCCAAGTTTGAATTTTATATTGTGGTGAGACAGTGTGGTGTGAAGGATCATTTAATTATTTCACCACCCTGTTTCTGCTTTTTGGAAAACATAGGCAGCGATGTCTAAAATATCTTGATCGCTTAATTTATTTTTGAAGGCTGGCATAGCATTTTTACCATTTTGTATTTGGTTGATAATTGCTTTGATCGGATCGGTGTCATAATTTTCTAGATATTTTGACAGTGCTGGTTTTTCCAAGGTTTTCTGTTCAATGAGGATGTTAGCTCCCCCTCTATGACAAGAAGCACAGTTAGCTTGAAAAATTTCACTACCGGTAGATGTTTCATCTGCTAGAGATGGATTGATAAGTGTAATATTGAATAATATGGCGATCGCTAATAGTAAGATTGATAAATATATTTTCATACTTTCAAGAGATTTTCCTCTGTAATAAAAAACAAAAACTAGCGGCAACGAGTCCATCCTACTATTTTCAAGGATACAACTTGTTACCGCTAATGCTCAGTGATTTAACAAACCTAGATTCTGAAAATGATTAACTAGGTTTTCAAACTTGTCAAAGTCTCAGCTTATTGAACAATTACTTTGCCTACCATGCCAGCACCACGGTGGGGTTCGCACCAGTATGTGTAAGTACCAGGTTCTGTGAAGGTGCTTTCAATTGACGCATTAGGTGCCATTAACAATTTTTTATGGCTCAATTCTTCATGTGCTTGAACGACAACGTTGTGGGGAGCTAATTTGTTGTTAACCCATTTAACTGTATCACCAGCAGCGATGGTCACTTCTTTGGGTTGAAATGCTAACATTCCGTTGTCAGCACCCATTTTAATTTCTACGGTGTCAGCGGATGCTGTGGGGGTAAAGATAGCAAAAGTACCAACAACTAAAAGCACTGTCAATACTGTTAGTGTCAAGCGTTTCAAACTCGCTGCAATTAATTTCATGGATCTCTCCTGAGATATATTTTTATTTTTCTGTTCTTATTTTAAATACATTTAACACTAAATATGACAATCTGTCATAGATGAAAATTTTTTTTAAGAATTCTGGGAGTTCTAGAACTGGGGAGTTGCAAATAAAGTTTCTCAGTTCTTTGAAAAATTTGAAAATACAAAGCTTCAAGTCCTGCTGCCAAAGGGCAAATTGAAGCACAACTAACTTTTTCGTAACAGGTAGTGAAAATTATAGCAATAGACAAGGCGGTTAGGACATTAAGCAGAACTAAAACTTAGACACGGAAAGATTTTTAGCTCTGTCACTATGGCGTAGCACCTGTTCCCTGTCACCTGCTATCAGCTTAAATCTACCCAGGTATCAGGACTTGAAACTAAGATTTTTATGCAGTAAGGGTAAATTTGCCCCTACTTCACTGAGTAAGCAGGTTCACAAATAGATGTTTAGTAATGGATTTTACCACCACCCCATCTAATCCCAACAATTTTTGGCTCGATGAGTATATGAGCAGCGATCGCTTCTAAGTCGTCATCTGTGAGGTTTCTCATTTCTGTGAAGATATCCGCACTCTTGATACTGGGGTGTAGTTCAGAAATTTCTATTTCACCATCGTATGTGGTGGGATTCTTCATATAGTCTACCAAGCCTTCAATGTTGTTACGTGGTGGTGTAGCCAGTGCTAGAGCTTCTGGTTCTAAACCTACGTTTTGGTTAGTCTTAGTTACTCCCCCTGCATGACATTGAGAGCAGGTGTCGTTAAATAATTTTTTACCTTTTGCCAGTTGCGGTATGCTAATGACGACAGTATCACCACTTTCATTCAATGGTACTGTTCTAGTAGCTTCATTTAGTTCTACCGCTGTTGCATTACCAATAAATAGCTGAAATGTCAGCAAAATGGTAGCAGCAACAAAACCAATCAATCTTCTAAACATATTTCCCCTTCAAATTTGTAATGCTTAACACAGCTAAGACACTAATAGTTCTAAAAAGCACAGATAAACACTGTATTTATCTAATTGCTAAAAGTTTGCCGATCATACCGACGGGGAGAACTACAACGCCTTTGATCCTGCGGCTAAAACCTATCAGGATGACTATAGGTAAAATATTCTCGCTATCATTAACATCAGCATGAATCAGTTTACCATTAGCTGCTCTACATAGCTGCTGACACTAAGTTTGTGAATTCCTGGTAGTTAAAATACTTGATATTTTGATACAAATCTTTATAAAAAATGTTATGAATTTGTACCTCAACTTACAAGTAGGTGATTTGGAACTACATTTTGATTTTTTGCCAATTACCTTTTTTTGTGAAAACAGGTAGTATTTTTTCTATAAAAAAATAAGAAATATATTGTAATCGTTTGAGGATGTCTTAAAAGTCCCCCTTTTTAGGCGTATTGAGGGGATTAAAACATCCTTGCAGTTGTAAATGATTCTACTCTACACCTGTAGAACTTAAACTCATGGTTTCCCACATCACCATATTCGGTGTAGTTGGCATGGGCTGGTGTAAAGAAATTAGCTGTGCTAATGTATTTTTTAACTGAGTACGGGGAATAATTTCATCTACAAAACCATGCTTGAGTAAGTCTTCAGCGGTTTGGAAATCTTCGGGTAATTTTTCGCGTAGGGTTTGTTCAATTACGCGTCTACCGGCAAAACCGATAGTGGCTTTTGGTTCGGCAATGATGATATCACCCAACATCGCAAAACTAGCGGTAACACCTCCTGTGGTGGGATTTGTTAATACGGGAATGTACAATAAGCGGGCATCTTGATGACGTTGTAAAGCGGCGGAGATTTTTGCCATTTGCATTAAGGAAAGCATTCCTTCCTGCATTCTTGCACCACCGGAGGTACAGACAATTACCACAGGGTAACGGCGTTGTGTAGCTTGTTCAATTAAGCGGGTGAGTTTTTCCCCAACGACAGAACCCATACTACCACCCATGAAACGGAAGTCCATGACTCCCAAAGCGATGGGTAAACCATTAATTTGTCCTAAACCGGTTTTGACGGCATCAATTAAACCAATTTTTTCCTGGGTTTCCCGCAAGCGATCGCTGTAGGCTTTGCGATCGCGGAATCCTAAAGGATCTGTAGGACGCAAATGTTCATTTATAAGTTGCCAGGTATTGGCATCAATTAATTGTTTAATCCGTTCATCACTATCAACTCGGTTATGATGACCACATTCAGTACAAACCATTTGATTGGCTTTTAAGTCTTTGGTGTATGTTAAAACACCACATTTGGGGCATTTGTGCCATAAACCATCTGCTATTTCCCGTTCTTGCCTTTCTAAATTAGTAGATCCTGATTTACGACGATTTGCAAACCAATCAAATAGAGACTTTAAACCGCGTGATTCTTCGTTGTTTGCCATTTTTTATCTTATTTTAAGTAGGTAGGAGATTCAAAACAAGGTCTATCCGGTTTTAAAATTTGGGATTGACCTTACCCATTTTTGGAGTGGGTCATGATAGTTGGAGATAGCTTTTGTGATGATTTATTTTTACTTGACTAAATCATCAAATTATGGTTTTTGCAATGCAGATAAAATGAAAGCATTTTTTAGTTAGTAGCTTAGTGACAATGATTTTGCCAATAAAAATCTTGTACTCTTGGTTTGTGATCATTATTGATGTCAACGTACTGGCAAAGTCTATGTCATCTGGGCTTTTAATTCACTCCCCTAAAAATGACTTTATATTTTTTGGGGGGAAAATATCAAGTCACAAGCTAATATTAGCAAAATATAAAGAATAAATGGGGTTATCAAAGTTACAGTCATGGTAGATGTCAGCTACTGATGATGAAGTATTGGGTTAATTGTTAAAAAATTGCTAAAGAAGATTTAAAATTTGTTTCTGAATTTTCAATTGCGAATTTTGAATTGTTTAATTTGGCTCATTAATCTCAAGATACTGGTAACATTAGCCGCAAATATGATGACAAAATTGCTTCACCAGCAAAGGCAGAAATTACTGCTCCCAAGGCGAGAAAAGGGCCAAAGGGCATTTTTTGTCCCATTTGATGACGTGAAAGTATAATAGCACCTCCACCTACCACTGCTCCCAAAAAGCAAGCCATAAATGCAGCTATGAGTAAATATTTCCAGCCTAACCAAGCTCCCATCATGGCTGCTAATTTAGCGTCACCTGCACCCATGACAGGTTTACCAAAGGCAATAGAACCTAAGACTGAAATACTATCAAATAGCCACAGACCTAAAACTGCGCCCCCAATCCCAACTATCAGATGTTTGACTACACCATTCCAACTAGCGTCTGTTAAAAAACCGATGCTCATTTGAAAGAATAAACCTAATACTAAACCAGATTTGGTCAGTGGACTAGGTAAGGTCATCGTGTCCCAGTCAATGAGAGATAGAGCCAATAACCAGCTACAAAAAGCCCAATAACCGATAGTGATAAATGAAAATTGAAATACCCAAAATACCATTAAAAATAGTATCCCTGTGACTGCTTCTACTATGGGATAACGCCGAGAAATTTTAGTGTGACAATAACGGCATTTTCCTTTTAACCACAACCAACCAAAAACCGGGACATTATCATAGGCTTTGAGTTGGTTTAAGCACTTAGGGCAACGAGAAGGTGGCCAAAGCAATGATAATCCTGCTGGTAAGCGATAAACCACAACATTGATAAAACTACCAATAGCTGCACCCAAAGCGAAGACAATGATACTAGCAGGGACAAAAATTAATGTATCCATATTGTTATTTGTTATGGGGCATTGGGCATTGGGCATTGGACATTGAGTTATTAACTTTTCCTTGCTTCCTCTGCTTCTTCCCTGTCACCTATCACCTGTCACCTGTCACCTATTCTTTAATACATATATGATTCTATTTGCTGTAAGGGTATAAAACATTCCTGCGGTAGTAGAACTGGTTGCTGGGTAAAAATTACCTTACCCCGATGGGTTAAGCGACTAATTGCTACTCCTGAAGCTTGCCCCACAATTTCAGGATGTACCTCACAGTAGGTATAGTAAATTTGCCCAGCGGCTTTGATCACCGCTGGATCTACCAAAGAGGTTTGATGTGGTGGGGCAGTATAATTCTCCTGTCCTTGTTGTAGTGAAGCGTACACTATTAGTTATTTTTTATTGATAGATTTGCTTTTAGTCTATCGGAAACTTTTAGCAAAGAACGCTAAAATTTTCAAGATATTTCAAGATGGTACATTTAAACTAATTTTCCAGAATCTGAATTAGAGCGTCACCCATAGCGCGACAACCTAAAAGATTCATTCCTGGGGACATAATATCTCCTGTGCGATCGCCTTGTTGTAAAACTTGTAACACTCCATTTTCAATCAGGTCTGCTGCATCTGGTTGATCTAAGCCATAGCGTAACATCATAGCTGCACTCAAAACTTGGGCTAAGGGGTTAGCTTTATCTTGGCCAGCAATATCGGGGGCTGAACCGTGAACGGGTTCATATACACCAGGCCCAGAACTTCCCAAACTAGCAGAGGGTAACATCCCAATACTACCAGTCAGCATGGCCGCAGCATCGGACAGAATATCACCAAATAAATTACCAGTAACAATAGTATCAAACTGTTTAGGAGCGCGGACTAACTGCATGGCGGCGTTATCTACATATAGATGAGATAGTTCAATTTCTGGATATTCTGAACCCAGTTTAGTCATTTTTTCTCGCCACAGTTGAGATACATCTAATACATTGGCTTTATCTACAGAACAGAGTTTTTTACCCCGTTTTTGGGCGGTTTCAAAGGCGACTCTGCCAATTCTATCAATTTCTGATTCATTATAAACCATCGTGTTGACACCACGTCTTTCCCCTGTTTCAGTAGCAAAAATACCTTTTGGTTTACCGAAATAAATCCCACCTGTAAGTTCGCGCACTACCATGATATCCACACCTTCCACTACTTCCCGTTTCAAGCTGGAAGCATCTATGAGTTGGGGTATTATTTTTGCAGGACGTAAGTTAGCAAATAGTTCTAAACCTGCTCTTAGTCCTAGTAAACCCGCTTCAGGACGTTTATCAGAGGGTAGGGAATCCCATTTATAACCACCGATAGCAGCGAGTAGAACTGCATCACTGTTGCGACAAGTATCTAGAGTGGCAGCAGGTAAGGGTTCTCCTGTTTCATCAATAGCTGCACCACCAATGAGTGCGGTTTGAAAGTCAAAAGAAATATCAAAGCGTTTACCAACGACATTGAGTACGTCTACCGCTACGGCCATAATTTCAGGGCCAATGCCATCGCCAGGAAGTAGGGTAATACGGCAGTTTTTAGTCATAGTTGAGTTAATGGGTGATTGTTTGCAGACTAAACATCATAGTTCCAAAAAACATAGACAAATATCTCATGCCTTTCATTTGCCGGGAATAACCCCGACGGGGCGGACTACAACGCCCTCTATCCCTAGACTAAATGCTGTCGGGACTACTTTACGTAAAATATTCAAACTACCATTGACATCAGCATGAATCAATAAACCATTACCTGCTCTATAAAGTTTAGTTTTGATTCTGCGACCACTAAATTTAACTTCTTTCGAGTCAACTTTGCCATAAGTAGGAATCACATCTTGGTCTAAAAAAGAAGCTACACTAGTGTAAGACTCCTCAGAAACCAATACATTTATCCCCACTAATTTCGCTTTATAACTCAACTGCTGTACAAATCGAGTATGGGGAATACAAACAAAGTTTTGATTATTTCTACTGCCCAAATTCCCATTCTGTTTCCACAAGGGATTTTGACCTATTACTAAAGTGCCAATCCCACACTTGACTAAATGGTTAATAATTAAGCGACTGGCTTTATGCAGATAATCATCTACTCGAAAATTCCGTTTTTTAGTTAAACTTTGTAGTCGTTTAGAGGTCTTTTGATGTGCAGGTAGTAAAGATTGTAAATTGGCTTTTCTTTGATTATAATAACGATTAATTGATTTGATAATCCGCCCGGAAACCAGAACTGGTATAAATCTCGGCTGGTTTGATGTTAAGGTTGCTAGATTATCTATTCCTAAATCAATCGCTGCTATGGAATTAGGGTCTAAACCATAATCTGTTTCCTCTTTTTCATAGACAACTTCTACTACATAATGGTCAATCTTGGGGACAATTCTTACTTGATTTAGATAACAATAATCTACTTTTGTAGGAATGTGAATCTGTGTTTGTGACAGATGAATCAACCCAGATTTCATTTTGGGTTTACTCACTGCTTGGGCTGTATAAACTAATAAATGTCTGCCTTTTTCTTTGTGTTTATATTTAGGTAATTTGGGTCTGCCTAAAAATTTAGATTTATCTGAGGCATAAGCTTTAATTGCTGCAAAAAAAGATGACCAGTTGCGATGTAGTCCTAATAATACTTGTTGGGCAACTTTGGCTGGTAAGGCCTGGTATGGTTCTGTCGCTTTTAATTGTTTTGCTAAACAATTGTAGTCAAGATATTTTTGAGCAAAGATGAAACTTTGGCGAATGTGAAAGTTAGCATAATTGTAGAGGTTTTTGGCAGCAAAACATAATTTATCAATCTCCTGATAATGGGGATGATTTCTTTGAATGATATGCCGCTCTACTACTTGCATACACTAGCTAGTTTCTATGAATATTCGCCCATGTATACTAACATATCTTCGGGCTGATAATGCACAAAATTCTTGCTCAGTTCTCTTTGCACAAGAAAGTCTATATGAGTGATTTTAGCTGACTTCTGTGTAATTAATGACTAGAGATGACTATATTTGTCTATAAATTCGGCGAAGTTTACCAATACCTAGTATGTGTACCCAATGGAAGTTGAATTTATTGATGAATTGAGATCTAATACATTAGGAAAACATGAAATTCATCAGTTTTGCTCGAATTAGCTGTGTGTTTGTTTTGTTAAAAACTCAACAACAAAAATAGGTTATGAATTTTCAAGAAATTACACAAGTTGCGATCGCACTGTTGACTACTTTAGGTCTCAAAGTAGTTGGTGCGATTATACTCTTCTTTATTGGTCTGAAATTAATTGAATTTTGTACGAGGTTTTTAAAACGTATCTTTAGAAGCCAACAGATTGAACCAACACTGATTACCTATCTATTAAACATCATTTCGGTAACCTTAAGAATTGTTTTAATTGTGGCAATTCTTGGCTTTTTTGGGATTGAAACAACTTCATTTGCTGCATTACTAGCTGCTGTTGGTATTGCTATTGGTGCTGCATGGGGTGGACTATTGGCTAACTTTGCAGCAGGAGCATTTTTAATTATTTTCCAGCCTTTCAAAGTTGGTGATTTTATTACTGCTGGTGGTGTAACAGGAACGGTGACAGAAATTGGACTGTTTACAACCGCCGTAAATACATTAGATAACGTGATGACAATTGTCGCCAATAATAAAATATTTTCTGATAATATTCAGAATTATTCATCCAATCCTTACCGTCGTGTTGATTTGCTGGCTCAACTTGCTCATGGTGTTGATCATAATCAAGCGATCGCACTTTTAAAAGCTAAAATCAGCCAAATTCCCCATATTCTCGACAACCCAGGCCCAGATGTAGAAATTCTCACTTTTAACTTAGCTGGTCCGGTTCTGGCAGTACGTCCCTATTGTCATAATGACCACTACTGGCAAGTTTATTTTGACACTAATAAAGCAATTCTAGAAACCTTTACAGAAGCGGGGTATTCAGTCCCTGAACAACGTTATACAGTCAATGCTGCCACAAACGGCGCTCATTCTTTCATTCCTACGACATCAGAAATAGGTTGAGAGTGATGTAAATTTTAACAGCGGTGCTGAATCATGGGATGATTTTGTTGAATGGGGAACGAAGTTTGAGTGTTTCCAGCAATTCATCCCGCCAATATGTAACGCTAGTATTTTATTTATCAGGTGTAATGTACTCACCAAGTTGAGCAAAACGTATTTCTATCCTTCTACGTTTATCATTTTCTATTCTATCTATTGTGGCAAATCCTTGATCATTCGGTAAAAAAAGTTGTGCGGCGGAATATGCTCGAAACTGTATTTGCTTGAATCGTTTTGAATTACTTTTACTTTGTGCTTTTTGTAGTTCTTTGACTACTGCTAACGCACGCATTAAACCTAAATCAGTGTTAGAACCTGCACACAGAATAGCAACATTTTTATTTTTTATAGCTACATTTTCTAGGTTTTTATCTAAATTACTACTGCTTTGATTCTTACATTCGGGAGTTCTAAAATTTCCTAATGGTTGTCCATCAGTATGTCCAATTATTTCAATTACATCAACTTGTTTATCACTATTTTCTAAATCTGCTAAATTTTTGGTAATTAATTTTAAAATCATCCCATCTTGACCATTTTTATAAATATCATCTTGTAAATTTCTGGGTAAAACTGCACTACCAGAAGGAAAGCTATATTTATCTGCGGGGAGGGAAATAATTGTTGGTTTATTATTTTTAGATATTGGATCAATAGGTGTTTTTTGTGATAACTGAGCAACAACAAATAAAAGTAGTAATGTGATAATCATAAACGCATTGGACATTAAATCTGTGAAGGATGTCCACACAGTAAATGTTTCTGTGGTATTAGATTTTTTTCTAGTTAATCTCGGCATTTTACCATTCCCAATTCATCTAATTAATTAGTTGTTTGATTGTTGGTTACTTTGATTGGAATTTAATAGAATAGATAAATTATTATTAATTTGTTCCATCATTTTTATATTTTGATTAAATTGATTAGCGATAGTTTGTAATTGGTTAACTTGATTTCCTAGCATATTTGCTAATTGAGGTAAATTTGTATTAGATGACTGGGTAGCATTGGTAATTACTCCTGATAATTGTTGTAAGTTATTATTGTAATCTCCGATTTGTGAACTATGTTGATTTAAGGAATCTACAACTTGATTGATATTAGTCTGGAACGACTGGGTAGATGTGGAAAGATTTTGAGAGTTTTGTACCAGACGTTGTGAAACAGAATCTAGATTTTGTTGATTATTTTGAATCAGGTTTTGTAATTGATTCGAATTATTAACTATTGTCTGACTGAGATTATTTAATTGTTCTGTATTTTGTTGACTGAATTTTTCTACTGTTTGGCAGTTATTTACTAAAGTATCAGTGACTTTCTGGAGATTTTTGCCATGAGTTTGCAATGATAATGTTGATTTTTCAAATGATGTTGCAGATGTGGATAATGATGATGTTAAATCAGCAAATTGTGTACTTAAAGTTGCAATGTTATTAGTTGCGTTATTTAAAACATTTGCGCCGGTTTGCATTGTTTGGGAAGATTGATTAACAATGGTTTGAAAGTTGTTTGCTGATGTGTTGATTTTATTGGTTGCGTTAGTGATGGCATTTTCAAAAGTTTCTGTATTTCTTTGTAAGCTTGATAAAAATGTATTTAATGTTTGGGAGTAGTTATCAATAGATTTGATTAACTGATCAATTTTACTTTCGTTGTTAAGTAAAACTTCATTATCAATATAATGTTCTAAGGAAGTAAGCAAATTATCTTTCTGTATTTCTAAATCAGAAGTAGGATAAAATTTAACCAATAAAGAACTACAAGCTAATGCTATTAAGCTACTAATAAAAGCAATGGCCATTGAAACAATAATATCTGCCAATATTGTTTGTATTTCTATTGCTCCTCTGGTATTCAAAGCGATTAAAACTAGATTTAGTGTAATTCCTGTAAAAGTTCCGATTAATCCAATAGATAACAGAAGATTAGGTAAGGATTGATAATATAATTTCTGTTTTTCCCAAGTTCTAAACTCTTGATTTTTAGCACATTTTTCATCAATTAAAGCTCCCCTATTGATTTGCTCATATTTATTAACATTTCGATCATAAAAATATTTGATTTCATTTTTTAAAGTATTCTCTAAATTAGCAATTTGACGATTTAATTCTCTCTTTTTTCTCACACCATCCCATGTTAATTGAATGGTTAATCCCACAAATCCAATCACTACTAAATAAGAAAAATATGGTCTAGTTGATGGAACAAAAGAATAAATCAGAAGTAACACCACACCGATGGTTAATAGAGCATTGCGAATAGTAGCAGTATTCATGGGCTTGGTTTTTGATTGATTTCGTAAAAATACTTAATTAACTACTCAATTTTAGTTTCAACAATCATAACATATTTGGTATAGTATAGATTAAGTAAAATTTCTTAATCTCTGGTTATTGCTGAGATGAGATTGGGGATAATCTCTGTGATGGTAGGTAAGATATGAATACAGTATCAAACTTGGTTGTTGGAAAGTACGAACTGATCGAATCATTGGGAGAAGGTGCTTTTGGTAAAACCTATTTAGCGCAGGATCAGCAAGGTAACAAATATGCTGTTAAAAAATTCATATTTTTTAGTAGTAATTCTAGGGAAATGGCGATCGCAAAACGCAAGTTTAATGACGAGGTAAAAAGTTTACAAAAATTAAATCATCCACAAATTCCCCAATTTGTAGAATATATAGAAGAAGAACAAGAATTTTACTTAGTGCAACAATATATTAACGGTAAAACATTAAGGGAAAAACTACATATCCATGGAAAAATTAGTCTTCAAGCAGCACATCAAATACTAATAGATTTGTTGAAAATTATTGATTATCTTCACCAACAAAATATTATCCATCGTGATATTAAACCAGATAATATTATGATAAATGATCAGGGTAATTTATTTTTAATTGACTTTGGTGCAGTCAAAGAAATTATTTCTCATGCTACAAAATTACAAATAAAAGCTACTAGAATTCATACTCCTGGATATGCACCTATAGAACAAATTCACGGTGAACCACAATTTAATAGCGATATTTATGCACTGGGAATGACAATAATTGAATTAATGACGGGATTAAAACCTGATCATTTTAGTGATCCTTGGTATCGAGATATTTCTCTTAGTGATAATTTGAGAGATATTTTATGCAAAATGATTGATGAAGATTACCATACCAGATATAAATCAGCAGCAGATGTAATCCAAGATTTAGAAAAACAAAACTCTGCAAAAACTATCCCTATCATTCCAATTATTCCAACTCCTGATATTGATCCAGAATCAGTCAATGAGATGATTTGGTTTGTGCTTCTGTTTATATTAATATTCCTCTCTATTTTTCATACATTCATGTTACCTACATTCAAAAACAAAGAACATGAAGAACAGCAATCTTTGTCAACAAATAATAAGATTCCAGATTTCTTTTATGATCGTGTGAATAAGTTGTAAATTGATTCCAGAAGCAGGGGATCTGGGTATTAAAAAATGCTAATTAATCTCATCTGGGTTAACTCCTAATTCCCTTAATTTTTGAGCTAATTTCTCAGATTTTAATCTTTCTTGCTGTACCAATTCTTCAGGAGTTGCTAATCTTTCACCTTGTTGATTATACCAATATAACCATTCTCTAGTTCTTCCTAAATAAGTACCTCTCTCCTTTCCTAAAGCTAAACCAATTTCTGGCATCCATACCCGTCCGTCAGGTTGTAAAATGTATTCCTTATTTTCTAACTTATACACTTCCAAAGGTTGACGTTTACGCCGATATTGACGATTAGGAACATAAATTGCATAATATAAAATCCCTAATTTGGCATAGTCAACTTTTTTCCTTTCATATTCACCACCGTAGGTTTTAGAAACTACTTCTAAAGCAAAAATTGGGGCAATATTATCTTCTTCCCAAAATACATAACTTAAACGTCCTTCTTCACCAATAAAACGTTCAACTCCCAAACTCAAAAAACCGTCAGGTACTAATGGTGGTTGACTTGGTGCATAATAAATACCCATATCTACACCAAAAAACCAATCATTTCTATTTTGCCAAACTAAGGCTAAAATAGCTTCTAATAAATTAGGAATGAGGTTTTGTAATTCGTTATCCACTGGAGTATCATCAGAGTCAGGAAGTTCCGCAGAAGATGGAAGACATTGACGCAAGTTGTAATTTAGCATAATCGTCTTCACCATAACGATAATATGTTGATTTTAACATAAAATAAAATATATAATTTGGATATCTGAATGATTATTTATTTATGTTATGATGATAAATAATAACAACAAATACCTGTGGGAGTTTTAGCAATCACTACCCTTAACACCATCAATTTACCCGATGAATTATATCAAGAATTGGAAAAATTAGCTCAAGCTAAAAATGAGTCTATAGAATCTCAAATTGTGGTACTTTTACAAAAAGCCTTACAGATACAAAAAACAGCGAACAGAAGTACAACACAGAAATCATGTTTTAAAAGTATTAGAAGAAAGTCAAAACATTCGACGCTTAAACCCAGTAGATTTTGGATTACCAGATAGTACAGAAATGATTAGAGAAGATAGAGACAGATGACCAATATTATTCAATCTGTACTAGATACTACAGTCTTAATCTTATACGGTTGGTAAATTCCTCTAATTTTACACATTCTTCATTCAACACTTAATTTTCTAGTTAAAAATACTGAAAAATTCATATCAGTATAATCTCACTGTTCACAGCCTATAGATGATGATAATTTAACAGCATTAATTATCTTATACAGGCAAAACAAATGGCTGTAGGAATCGAAGAACAGGGTAGCAAGTTTATCACCACCGAAGCTATAAAAAATCAAGACGGAGAACAGAAAGTTTGGGATGCTGTCCGTGGTGCATTTGCGGATAGAAACTGCATTGGATATTGGCGTTATCCCATCTTTTCCAAAGTAGGAGAAGTCAGAAAAGAACCGGATATATTAATAGTTGATCGAGAATTTGGTGTAGTTGTAATTACTATTAAATCTATCAATATTGACCAAATTACTAATATCAATAGTCAAAGTTGGCAATTAAAAAACAGTGATATTACAGAAATAAATCCCTATCAAATAGCAGAACATCAACTGCGAGCATTAATATCTTACAGTGATCGAGAAACTGCACTATGGAGAAAAATCAATGGTAGAGCGATTATTGTATTACCCCAAATTACATTAGAACAGTGGCAACAAAAAGGCTTTGATAAATTACCAGATATTCCCCCAATTATTTTTCAAGATCAATTAGGGAAAGTTGGTTTAATAGAAAGTATTGAAAAAGCTAATATTATCATTCCCGGTGAAAATATTGAAGATAAAGATTGGGAATTGTTACTTTCAGTAGTTGGTGGTACTCCTGTCTTGCGTAAACCACCCCGTGATAAAGTTTCTACTACAGGAAAAACCCGTTCTGCTGTGATTGATAGTCTAAGAGAAAGACTTTACGAAATAGATTTACAACAAGAACATATTGGTAAAGAAATTCCCCCCGGTCCCCAACGTATTCGCGGTATTGCGGGTTCAGGAAAAACGGTTTTACTTTGCCAAAAAGCCGCGAGTATGCACTTAAAACATCCAGAATGGGATATTGCTTTAGTATTTTTTACCCGTTCATTATATGATTTAATGATTAGATTATTAGATCAATGGATACGGCGTTTTAGTTGTGGAGAAATGCACTATGATCCGAAAACTAATTTTAAATTACAAGTATTTCATGCTTGGGGTGCAAAAGAACAACCTGGTTTATATAGAACTATTTGCGAATATCATGGTAAAAGACCAGGAACAGTACAAAACACTAAAGAAAGACAACCAAACCGGGGTTTAATAGATTTAAGTAAACGGCTTTTAGAAGAAATTAGTATTGAACCAATGTTTGATGCAATTTTGATTGATGAAGGTCAAGATTTAGTAGCAGAAGATGATTTAAAATATGAAGATAAACAGGCAATTTATTGGTTAGCTTATCAAGCATTAAAACCAGTAAGTGAAGATAACCCAGAGGAAAAAAGACTAATTTGGGCGTATGATGAAGCACAAAGTTTAGATAGTTTGGTAGTTCCTAAAGCAAAAGAAATATTTGGGGAAAAATTAAGCAATCTTTTAAATAAACAACCCCAATATGCTGGAGGTATTAAACGTTCTGAAGTTATGCGTCGTTGTTATCGGACTCCGGGACAAATTCTGACTGCTGCTCATGCAATGGGGATGGGTTTATTACGTCCTGAAGGAATGTTAACAGGAATTACAAATAAGGATGATTGGAATAGAATTGGTTATGAAGTAAAGGGAGATTTTCGCCGAGTTGGTAAACCGATAAGTATTCACAGAAAAGCTGAATTTTCACCAAACCCTATTCCTGAATTGTGGGGAGAGCCGGTTTTAGAATTTGAAACTTATTCTTCTCGTGAAGCGGAAATGATGGCTTTATCTGAGAAGATTATGCACAATATTGTTCATGATGGACTCAACCCCAGTCGAGATATTTTAGTGTTGGTTTTAGGTTCACCTATGGAAGCAATGGAGTTAGAAACTGAAGTTGCAAGTTTCTTGATGGAACAGGAAATTGATGTTTATATTCCCACCGCTTTAAAGTTAAATGATTTAGTTTTTCAATATCCTCATAATGACCCTGATAAATTTTGGTGTGATGGTGGTGTAACGGTTTCTCGCATTACTCGCGCTAAGGGACATGAAGCAGATATGGTTTATGTGGTGGGTTTTGATCATGTTGCGAGAAATGAAAATGATGTCAATTTACGTAACCAGTTATTTGTTGCGTTAACTAGGGCGAGGGGTTGGGCAAATTTAAGTGGTGTGGGTAATTATCCGATGTATGATGAGATGCGAAAGGTGATTGCTAGTGGTGAGAGTTTTACTTTTACTTATAAGCGTTCGCCTAAGCGGGATATTGGGGATGGGGATTGATATTTTATTAGTTAGATAGAGGACAGGGAATAAATTCCCTGTCTAAAAGCTCAAGTCGGTTAAAACCGACTATTTTTATTTTATTTCTCTGCGTTCTCTGCGTCTCTGCGGTTCGTTATTCTTCCTTCCATATTCTGTGTAGAAATAAATTTTAAATGGTACAATATATACATATCTAGAAAACATAGTGAGAAATTTATTATGCGAGAATATGACGATATTGTTCATGAACTGGAGCAAGTTAAAAAGCAATTAATTAATAATCAAAAACAATTGTTAGACATTTACGATGAATTATTTATTAAGAAAAAGCTAGAAAGTACCATTTCATTTGCTATTCTTCGTGCTAGTATAGCTCTTTTCTTTATTGGATTATTTTTCTCCTTTTTCATTTCTTTACTTTTTAGACGTTGACTCTAGTAATGTTGAAATTTCTCGTACCCATACTCTGTATAGGAATGAATTTTAAAGGTTCTAACTTTTGTAGATTCAGAGACACCCAATAACATTCCCAGCCTGGAAACGGGGAACGAGTTTAAACGTTTTCCTCTCTTTTCTCTGTGTTCTCTGCACCTCAAGTAATTAGTTAAAACAATGATAATTTATGATAGTTAAATAAATCAACATCAAAAAAATCTACCATGCAAACATTCGCAGTCACAGAAACCATTACCACCATTGCTGAAGCTGAAAAAAGACTTAATTTAACTCGAAATCAATCCCCAGACTTTTTCACAGAATGGAGTGATCAATTACCAGAATTAAATAACGATGATATCAAAAACTTAACAACTTTATGGCAACGTTATATTTATCATCGTTCCGGTGGACATTTATTAGAAAGTACGGTAATTTTATTACTCGTTTCTCCACTGCTAACGATCGCTCGTTTATATGATCCACCTTTTAGAATTAAAGCACAAGAATCAATACAAATTATAGTATCTGATAGTGAAGAAACCTTACAGGGAAGAATTGATATTTTAGTCTTAAAAGAAAGATTATGGATTATAGTTATAGAATCTAAAAAAACCATGTTATCAGTTTGGTCAGCACTACCCCAAACTCTAGCTTATTTAATGGCTAATCCTAATCAAAATTATCCTGCTTTTGCGATGTTAACTAATGGTGATGATATAGTTTTTGTGAAAGTGGAAAATCAAAAATATGCAATTTCTAGAGTTTTTGCACCTTTTACTAATCAAAGTGAATTAGCAGTTGCTTGTCAGGTGTTGCGGAAAATAGCGGTAATAGTCTGAATTTATTTTATTATTAATATAGAAATAAAATAGGAAGCTACTAAAAATGACTCAGGAATTAATAGACCTCAGAAACATAATTTTACCGGGATATTGGTGATGGTGATTAATATTTAACAACTATTTTATATCTTCATTCCTCTATGTTTGGAGTGGTTTGTTTTAAAAACCATAGTTTATTATTTCATGTAAAGGCACAAAGGAAGAAAATGAAGTTACATTATCAAATAATCCGTGTTTATCTACTTACTTACATCTGCATTTAAAAAATAGGTTGTAAATCTAAAATAAAACCTGGTAAAACATCTTCCCCAGATAAACTTTGCGGATTTTCTAATATTTCTACTGCTTGATTTTGACGATATATTTCTACTTGTTTATCTTTAGGATTTAACAACCAACCTAAACGCAAACCATTGTTAATATATTCCCGCATTTTGGCTTGTGTATCTGCTAAATCGTCACTTTCAGAAACTAATTCAATCACAAAATCAGGACATAAAGGTAAAAACTTTTTTCTTTGTTCTGGTGTGAGTGCATCCCATCTTTCTATTTTAATCCAAGAGACATCAGGGGAACGGGTAGAACCATTTGGTAATTTAAACCCTGTGGAAGAATCAAATGCTTTTCCTAAATTATTATTTCGATTCCAAAACCAAACTTGTCCACTTAACTCTAAATTTCTCTCTCCTGTTTCTCCTCCGGTGGGTGACATAACTATTAATTCCCCTTGATGTGATAATTCTAAACGTAAATCTTTGTTAGCGGCGACTATTTCTACAAATTCATCATCTGTGAATTTTAATGATTGGGGGATTTGTAAGGTTACAGAAGTCATGATTTTTACCTCTTGCATATTAGATATTATATCTCAGTAGGTTAGGTTGACGATAGGAAACCCAACTTCATATTTTCATTAAATTTAATTACAGTTTTTATTATTTTCTCACAAGTAAAAGAAGTAAATTTTTGACTTTATTTATGCACAATATATACAGCACTTTTAGACTAAATGAGGTACACCAATTTTAGAAGGTCGTTTTAAAACTTAAAGTAGGGATAAAGCACAAGCTCAGTAGTGTGAAATTAAGCTAAATATGGCTTATCTGTTAGCTTCCACACCCGCCAGAAAATAAGGAACTGCCAAATAAAAAAATACCCAATTGCTTTGAGGGTAGGGGGTAGGAGGAGGAAAAATTTTTACCAATTACCCATTACCCATTACCCATTACTAATTACCTATTCTGCGGCTTTATTGGCAGCGCGGTTTGCTCTTGCTTCGGCGGAATTCATTACTTCTGCCATATTTTCTAACAATTCCCCAGGATAGTTTTCTAAAACTCTGGTAGAAACAGCAACTCTACCTTTACCTTCGTCTAAGTCAATAATTACAGCCTTAATTTGTTGACCAACTGTAAAGACTTTATCTAAGGATTCAATGAATTTTTGGCTGATTTGTTTGATATGTAGTAAAGCACTCATCCCATCTATTTCAACAAATACACCAAAGGGTTTGATACCTGTTATTTTTCCTTCGACTAATTGACCAACTTCTAATAAACTAAAACTGCTGGAACGAGTGGCTAAACGTTGGGAAAGAATTAATTTTTTGGTGTTGCGATTAACTTCTAAAAAACCAACGGTGAGAGCTTGACCTTTTAATGCTTCTAGGTTTTCTCTTTCTACTAAATGCGATCGCGGAATGAATCCTCGTAATGCTAGAACTTCTACAGTTACACCACCTTTATTCACACCTGTTACTCGCACCTGCACAGTTTGAGAACCTTCCTGCATTTGTTCTAGTTTGTCCCAATTGTGTCTCAGTTCCAACTGTTTACGAGAAAGGGTAACTTGACCTTCAGCGTCCTGATCTCTGATAATCAAAAACTCCAGATCCTCATTCATCGGTAACACTTCCGATAAATCAACAACTGGTCTCAAGGAAGCCTCATCACGGGGTAGAAAAGCTGACGATTTACCACCAATATCAACATAAGCACCGTCATGGTCTAATTGGAATGCCTTACCATGTACTACTTGTCCTTTTTGAAATTGGTAATCGTGTTTTTCTAATGCTTTGGCAAAATCGTCCATTGAAAATGACGAATTGTCTGTTTGAGATAGTTTTGATTCGGAATTCATGACTTTGTGAAGGTAAATTGTTATTTGTTAGTAGTCGGTACTCAGTTGTTGTTGATGACTGACCACTAATAAGATGGTGACAACAGTTGGCTAAACAGTTGTTGTACTTGTTCCCAAGCGTCAGCTGTCGCTTTAGGATTATAACTGCCACGGCGATCGCAGAAAAATCCGTGATCAGATCCATCGTAGCGAAACAGTTGATAAGAAATGTTGTGTTTTTGTAACTCGGTTTCTATTTCATCTACCTGTTCCTGGGGAATACTCCCGTCATCCATACCGAAAAAGGCGTAAATAGTCCCGGAAATCTCTGGAGTACGGGTGATAGTGGGGTTTCCACCTCCGGGTGTGCGAGTGGTAATTCCAGCCCCATAGAAGGATGCTGTGACTTGAATATCAGGGAGGGTAGCGGCTAAATAGGCGACATGACCACCAAAACAAAAGCCAATACAACCAAAACTATTTTTTTTGATGTTGGGTAAGGTTTTTAAGTAGTCAATAGCTACTTGAATGTCACTCAACAGTTCTGAAGCGGTAGTTTCTGACCAGGCGTATTTTCTACCGACTTCGATATCTGCTGGGGTGTAACCAGTTTCAAAACCAGGTGCTTGACGTTGAAAAAGTGCTGGAGCGATCGCCACATACCCCAGTTTGGCAATTCTTTCCGTCACATCTCGGATATGAACATTGACCCCAAAAATCTCTTGTAAAACCACAATTCCTGGATAATTACCAGGTGCGGTTGGTTGTGCCAAATAAGCATCTATTTGACAATCATGTTGAGAAAGTTTAACTTTTGCCGTATTTATCGCTCGCTCTTTCATAATAATTTTAGCGAAAATTATCAAATTCTTTGATATAACTATGCCAGTATGTTTTGGCTCTTTTCCAGTAAGTTATCAATTCACCCCAGAACAGTTCAACATTAATAATATATTTAACAGGTAGCATACACAGATAGTTAAGTGCAGCTACCAGTAATTAGGATAATTGGTAATGATTCAATTCCGTATTCAGCCAGACAGTGAAATTCCCGCATCTAGCCAACTATTTAATCAAATTCGCTTTGCGATCGCCTCCGGTCAATATTCCCCTGGTTATAAACTGCCTAGTACCAGGGCTTTAGCCATGCAAACCGGACTCCATCGTAATACAGTCAGCAAAGTTTACCGTCAGTTGGAAGACGAAGGATTTGTGGAAAGTCTTGCCGGTTCAGGAATTTATGTCCGTCCCCAAGGTCATGAAGGCGGTAGTAGGTTACAGTCTCCAATTCTCAAACAATACCCGGAAGCATACAAGGTAGTTCAAAAAACCTTAGATGAACTATTAAATCAAGGATGTTCTCTCAACCAAGCCAGAGAATTATTTTTAGCAGAAGTTGACTGGCGTTTGCGTTGTAGCGCCAGAGTTTTGGTAGTTGTACCATCTCAAGATATTGGTGCTGGGGAATTAATGGGAGATGAATTGGAAGAATCCCTAGAAATTCCTGTGCAACTGGTAGTGACAGAAGAATTAGCAGCAGTTTTAGAACAAACAACTTCCGCCACATTAGTCACCAGTAGATATTTTATCGGCGAAGTAGAGGCGATCGCCGCACCCAAAGCCGTCCGCGTTATTCCCCTCGATATTCACGACTACGCTAAAGAACTAAATGTAGTTAAAAGCCTAGCTAAATCCAGTTGTATTGGTATTGTTAGTCTCAGTCCTGGTATTCTCCGCGCCACAGAAGTCATTCTACATGGTTTACGTGGTGACGAATTATTGGTGATGACTTCCCAACCCAAGGATGCTTATAAATTAAACGCTATAGTCAAGCGCTCAGAAATTATATTTTGCACAGATCAAGTTAGTTATTCCATGGCACAAGCAGCTATACAAATGGTTGTGGAAGACTTAATTAGATCACCTAAACTAATTCGCTGCGGAAATTATATTGGTTCTCATTCTATTAATTTACTCAAGCGGGAACTTGGTTTAATTTGAGGGGGAGATGGGGAGAAAAAGATTTTGACCAATTACCAATTACCCATTACCAATTAATTACCCAAAAACTCCCACAGCTTCTGTAAATAAGTTTCTGCATCTTCCAACATCGGAAAATGTCCAGTTTTAGAAATAACAATAAATTCAACTTTGTTATTTAATGAAGCTGCGTGTTCCCCCATTTTGGCAGGGATAATTTGATCATATTCCCCCGCCACCAGCAAAGTGGGTACAGTTAAATTAGCAAATTCCTGGGGCATTGTTTCCGCTTGTTCTTTGCTTACGGAAGTAAAAATTGTTCCCAACGCCGTATCATAATCAGCATCAATAAAATCTTGTAAAAAGGCTTGTCTTTCCGATTGAGGAATAGGACTATGTAAAAATCTAGCCATAAACATCCTATCCGCTAAGGGTATTTTCCCTAACCATTGCGGACGGAATTTAACTACTAAACCACCAAATTTATAAAAAGCAGCAAAAGCTTTTTCGTCATATTCAAAAATCCCACTACAGGTTAAAATTCCCTTTTCTACCCTTTGGGGATAACGATTAAAAAATAAAGTTGCAACGGAAGCACCCATAGAATGGGCATTAATATAAACACGTGGAAGTTGCAGCGCATCTAACAAAGCTGCCAAATCTTCTGCGTATGCTGTTAATTCATAACTTAAATTACTGCCATCTGGTAGTTGAGCATGGGAGCGCCCAAAACCCCGCATATCATAAAGTAAGCAGTCAAATTCTGATGATAAAGCCTGGGCTGTAGTTTGCCAATATCTCGAAGAACCCGCCCAACCATGAACAAAAACCATCACAGGTTTTACCCCACTGGATGGTTCTTTTATCCACTCGTAATAATGTTCAACACCCCGAACTTTTATATAAGACATAATTTTGAGGGAATAGGGAATAGGGAATAGGGAGAGGGGAAGATGGGGAGAGGTGGGAGAAAAAAGACTTTTACCAATACCCTCTTCCCTGTCACCTGTCCCCAATTACGCTGACTCCGGTTTTGGTAATGAAGAAGGATGTACCAACAGTTCCGCAGTGGAACGTTTTTCTACCATTTCCCTAGTCACTGTACAATGTGCAACATCTTTACGGGATGGCAATTCATACATCACATCTAACATCAATTCTTCCACAATACCTCTTAACGCCCTCGCGCCGGTTTTCCGACGATAGGCTTCTTGGGCGATCGCTTTTAAGGCATCTTGTTTAAAATCTAACTGGACATTATCCATCTTCAGTAATTTCTGGTACTGCTTCACTAAAGCACTACGGGGCTGGGTTAAAATTGCCATGAGTGCATCCTCATCCAAGGGATCAACTACAGCCACCATGGGAATTCTGCCAATAAATTCTGGAATCATGCCAAATTTAACTAAATCATCTGGTTCTAGATGACGCAGTGTTTCCGCTGCCCGTTTTTCTTTGGATTGCCCTTCCCCTGGCTGCACAAAGCCAATTGACTTTTTACCTACTCTCTGATCTACTACTTTTTCTAAACCCAGAAAAGCACCACCACAGATAAACAGAATATTACTTGTGTCAATTTGGATACAGTCTTGATATGGGTGTTTACGTCCGCCTTGGGGTGGAACATTAGCAATTGTACCTTCTAACATTTTTAGTAAGGCTTGCTGTACTCCTTCACCAGAAACATCCCTGGTAATGGAAGTATTTTCACTCTTACGGGCAATCTTATCTATTTCATCAATGTAAATAATTCCTCGCTGTGCTTCCTCTACATCCAAATCTGCTACTTGCAGGAGTCGCAGTAAGATATTTTCTACATCTTCCCCTACATAACCAGCTTCTGTCAGAGTTGTGGCATCAGCGACAGCAAACGGCACATCGAGGATTTTCGCCAGGGTTTGCGCTAGTAGAGTTTTACCGCAACCAGTCGGACCCATTAATAAGATATTAGACTTTTGTAATTCTACAGAATCATCCGCTCCGGCTTTTTCACTACCTTTAGACTGAACAATGGCCAGTCGTTTGTAATGATTGTAAACAGCAACAGAAAGAACTTTCTTAGCTTCGTCTTGACCAATGACGTGTTCATCTAAATAGTTTTTAATCTCTCTGGGTTTCGGGATTTGATTAAATGAGAGATTAGCAGAACTGGTACGACGTTTTTGGGGTGGTTCTGACTTAGGTGCTGGTGGGGAGGCCGCAGCATTTGTATCTAGTAATTCTTCATCCAGGATTTCATTACACAAGTCAACGCATTCATCGCAGATGTAGACTCCCGGACCTGCGATTAGTTTACGCACCTGCTCCTGAGACTTGCCACAAAACGAACATTTTAAATGGGAGTCATATTTAGACATACCAAGCCTCTTATTTCAGAATGGTGACGTTTTCCCCTGCTGAGGGTATATTTTGCCTTGAAATAACCTGATCAATCAAGCCATAGTTTTTAGCTTCTTCTGCGGACATAAAAAAGTCTCGCTCTGTATCTGTTTCAATTCTTTCCAAGGGTTGGCCAGTGTGGTCAGCCATCAATTGGTTCAATTTACCCTTGATGTAAAGAATTTCTCGCGCTTGAATTTCGATATCAATCGCTTGTCCTTGAGCGCCACCAAGGGGTTGGTGAATCATAATTCTCGAATCAGGTAATGACATTCTTTTACCTTTTGTCCCTGCTGTTAACAAAAATGCACCCATGCTTGCAGCTAGGCCAAAACAGATGGTGACAACATCAGGGCGTATTTGTTGGATTGTATCATAAATTGCCATTCCTGCGTACACTGAGCCGCCAGGAGAATTGATATATAGTTGAACATCTTTTTCTGGATCTTCAGCATCAAGGAACAGCAATTGAGCCACAATAGAGTTAGCTACTACGTCATCTATGGGTGTTCCCAAAAAAATGATTCGTTCTCGTAGTAGACGGGAGTAGATGTCAAAAGCCCTTTCTCCCATACCAGATTGTTCTACTACCATCGGTACAATGTTGTTAGGGCTGCCGTTGTTACAGCTAATACTGATGGGACTCAAGCTATTGATTGGGTAATTTCCCGACTGCGATACAAGCATACAAAAATATTTAACAATAATTGGGACAAAGATGTGAGCTTTTGAGACAGCTGCTTTCAGGCTGTGAATTTGTATTTGAGCTATGTGTTAACCACTATTATGCCTTATATTAAGTTTTTCCCGCAGAAGTTGAGGGTTTCTGGGACAGGTGATAGGTGACAGATAATTTGTATGAATCACCAACTACCCTAATACCTATTACCCATTACCCATTACTTACTATTACCTGTTACCCATAGTCTATTCCCTATTCACTATCAGATTCATCAGCATCTGTTTCCTCTTCTTCTTCTTCTTTGCTGCTGAGAGAACCTTCAGGTAAAAGTTCTACAGTTGAATTAGCTATCAACCAGTCTGTGATTTTCTCATTGACTAGTTGAGCTTCTACGGCTGATTGCAGTCTCACAGGATCTATATCCTCATCTGCATATTGTTCTAAAAGTTCTTTGACTTTAGCCGCAACTTCTTCGGTGGTAACTTCGATAGATTCCCGTTTACCAATTTCTTCCACAGCTAGAGAACGTGTTAGTCTTTCTATGGCTTCAGGCTGGGAACGCTCCCGTAATTGGGGCAAAATATCCTGAGTAAATAGCTGTCTGACATCTAGTCCCTGTTCTGACAATTTCATAGCTGTTTGTGTCAGCATGGCATCAACTTCTTTATCAATCAAGGTAGCTGGTAAGTCAACTTCTACATGATTTAACAATTCTGCTAATAAAGCTTCTTGTTGATTGGCCTTAGTTTGATCTTGAGCTTCTTTTTGATAACGTTCTTCTAAGGATGCCCGTAATTCTGCCAAAGTTTCAAAATCACTGATTTCTTGGGCGAAATCATCATTTAATTCAGGTAGTTCTTTTTCCTTAATTTCTTTAAGTGTCACCGTAAATAGTGCGGGTTTACCAGCTAACTCTTCATTAGCATAAGGATCGGGAAACTGTGCCGAAATTTCTCTAGTTTCTCCAGGGTTCATCCCTACCATCCCCGCAATAAAACCAGGGATAAATTTATCTTCCTGTAATTCTACTTGAAAATCCGTTGCTTCTCCGCCGGGAATTGGTGTAGGTTCAGACTCTTCTTCCCCTTCTGCTGGTGTAATCACACCTGTAAAATCAACTACTGCTACATCACCTATTTGGGCTGCTCTTCCTTCTACGGGAATTAGGGTAGCCAGTTGTTGACGTTTTTCGTCTAATATGTTGTCTACTCTTGTAGGATCATATTTGACTTCTTCTGCTTTAACTTGGAAACCAGTGTACTGGTTGAGCTTTATTTCTGGCTCTACATCCACCGCTGCGGCGACAGTCAAAGGCTGTCCTGGTTCGTAATTGTTGATCAAATCATCAAAGGAGGAGCGTAAGCGCGGTTGGCCAATGGCTGGAATTTCCTCTTGTTTAACTGCTTCCTCGACAACTTCCGGAATTAATTCTTCCAGTGCAGATGCTTTAATGCGGCTGACTCCCAGGCGCTGTAATAATATCTGCCGGGGTACTTTACCTCTGCGAAACCCAGGAATATTTACAGTACCACTTAATTTTTTAATGACCTGTTCGTATTTTTGTTTGGTAATTTCCGCTGTAATCTCTATGTCTAGTCCAATTTGACTTTTCTCAAGTTTTTCCTGGGTAACTTTCATGCTTTGTCTCTATTTTTTGGTATTTTGATCTTGAGAGTACACATAAGAAGCTGTTCGCTGGGCTTCTTCACTTTATATCTCATGCTGGGAATTTAATTATGTCTTGTTGCCATGATTAAATCCGTTTATTGAGTCTGCACTCTTGAGCAAATATCCAGTGTACCGCCAATAGCACAGGACTTAACACTTTTGCTGCAATATCTTTACTAATAGCATTTCTCAAGCTGTTTTTTAATGTCTTGAAGGTTTGTACATTTATTTTTACAATAAAAACCGCTTAACTATTTTTTGCTGTGTCTATATTTGGAGGAATTAGCAACAAAATTTTCTCCAACTTGCTCAGGCTGTGCTATTATTTCAGGATATTATCTCTCCATACAGTACAATTTTGGTTTGTCATAATGGTTTCACACCAAGGAAGATTTCCAGAATAGTCTGTTTCCAGATAGTCAATATGGTGTTATTAATCGTGTTTATATAGTTAGGTTAAACAAAGCAATTGATGTTAACAAAATTTGATTTGTTAATTACGGTGTCAAAACCTTGACTTTGAAATTAGTGTATACAAGGGAAAAATACTGCTTAATTAACATAGCTTAATTTTTTAACTTATGTATCTTAACTCCTATTTGAGAATTTGCTGTATAGTAATATATAGTTTAATTATGTACAGATTAAACAATAATTATTGTCAACTAAAATAAAAACACTAAGTCAATTGAGAATGTCTAACAAAATTATAGATACCTAAATAAATTAGCAAGAAATCCATCAGCAATTAAGTAAACAAAGGAATTTGATTACCTGTTACTGGAATTATAGATATTTAGAGTTGTAAAAAAAATCTTATTGACCTCTTAAAGGAGGAGTCTAGTTTGTCTAAGTCCTATCGTGTAGCTATTTTGGGTGCAACTGGTGCTGTAGGTACAGAGTTGCTGGAATTGTTAGCAAGTCGTAACTTCCCCATAGCTGATCTAAAATTATTGGCATCAGAACGGAGTGCGGGAAAAACCCTCAACTTTAAAGGAGAAAACCTGGTCATTGAGTCAGTTAGCGATCGCTCCTTTGAAAATGTTGATATAGTATTGGCTAGTGCTGGAGGTGGAACTTCCAAAACCTGGGCTAGTGTAGCTGTAGAAAAAGGCGCGGTAGTTATAGATAATTCCAGCGCTTTCCGCATGAACCCTGATGTTCCTTTGATAGTACCAGAGGTAAACCCCGAAGCCGCAGCTACTCACAAAGGCATTATTGCCAACCCCAACTGCACCACAATCTTAATGACTTTAGCAGTATGGCCACTGCATCAAGTCAAACCTGTTAAACGGATCATAGCCGCCACCTATCAATCAGCTAGTGGTGCTGGTGCAAAAGCCATGGAAGAGGTAAAAATTCAAACTGCTGCCATTTTACAGGGACAGCAACCTGTGGCAGAAGTATTACCCTATCCTTTAGCCTTTAATTTATTTCCCCATAATTCCCCATTGACAGATGTGGGTTATTGTGAAGAAGAACTGAAAATGGTCAATGAAACTCGGAAAATATTTGGTGATCAAGATATCAGAATTACAGCTACTTGTGTAAGAGTTCCCGTACTGCGCGCCCATTCTGAAGCGATTAACCTGGAATTTGAAACTCCATTTAATCCCGATGAAGCCAGAGCAATTTTAAGCAATGCTCCAGGCGTAAAACTGGTAGAAGATTGGCAAAGAAATTACTTTCCTATGCCCATAGATGCAAGTGGCAAAGACGAAGTTTTAGTCGGCAGAATTCGTCAAGATATTTCCCATGCCTGTGGTTTAGAATTATGGTTGTGTGGTGATCAAATCCGTAAAGGTGCAGCTTTAAATGCTGTACAAATCGCCGAATTATTAGTAGAAAAAAATCTACTCAAATAAACTTTGGTGATTGGTGATTGGAGAAAAAGAACTAATAACCAATGACTAATAACTAATAACTAAAATTAGGAGAGAAAACAAGGGTGGGAGATTTTGGCACAATTATAACTGCTATGATTACGCCTTTTCAGGCAGACGGCAGTGTTAATTATGAAGTAGCTGGTAAATTAGCAGCACATTTAGTTGACAATGGCACAGATTCAATCGTGGTGTGTGGGACGACAGGTGAATCCCCTACTTTAACTTGGGATGAAGAGTACCAGCTATTTGTAGAAGTATTGCAAGCTGTAGGCGGGAAGGCCAAGGTAATAGCTGGTTGTGGTTCTAACTCCACCACAGAAGCGATCGCCGCTACCCAAAAAGCAGCTAGAATAGGAGTACATGGATCTTTACAAGTAGTCCCTTACTACAACAAACCACCGCAAGCGGGACTGTATCACCACTTTCGGGAAATAGCAGCAGCCTGTCCAGACTTGCCAATGTTGTTGTATAATATTCCTGGTCGGACGGGACAAAACCTGAACCCAGAAATAGTAGTGCAATTGGCACAAATCAAAAGTATAGTGGGAGTTAAGGAAGCTAGTGGTAGCATAGAACAAGCTAGTGAGATCCGGCGCTTGACACCACAGAATTTTGATATTTACGCTGGAGATGATTCTCTTACCTTACCTCTATTAGCGATTGGGGCGAAAGGTGTAGTTAGTGTAGCCTCCCATATAGTGGGCAATCAATTAAAACAGATGGTTTCTGCTTTTGATGTTGGTAAAGTCCAAATTGCCACAGAAATTCATCTACAACTATTCCCGTTGTTTAAAGCTTTATTTTTAAACACAAATCCCATTCCTGTGAAACAAGCATTAAAACTACAAGGTTGGGAAGTTGGTTCAGTCCGTTTACCTTTATGGGAAACAAACACAGAAATCTGTCCACACTTAGAAGCAGTGATGCAGAAACTCAATTTAGTTTAAGGACTAATATGTGATGGAAAAACTAGCCAAATGCTGGTTTTCTAGGTTGCTTATAGATAAATTGTAATAATTGCTGCTAAATTGCAATTTCAATATCTGTGCTAAAACTGAAAGATAACGGAATGATATAAGAATCCTTTTCATAAGATGCTCAGGAAAAATTGTCAATTCATTTTTATTTATTCAGGAAAAAATTGATTGGATATATGAAGTCGAAATTTGCTGTTTTGACATTGAATTACATAAGCATTTAATTTTGTCTTTCATAGAAAAAACCCTAACTATCAACTGATTAACAACTCACACAATATCAAGGAGAAAATGGCTAAAAACGAAGCTAATGCTGCCCTAAAAATTATTCCTTTGGGTGGTTTACATGAAATAGGTAAAAACACCTGTGTGTTTGAGTATGAAGACGAAATCATTCTCTTGGATGCAGGTTTGGCCTTTCCCACAGAAGCAATGCACGGAGTAAATATCGTTTTACCTGACACTACTTATCTACGGGAAAATCGTCATAAAATTAAAGGTATGATCGTTACTCACGGTCACGAAGATCACATTGGTGGTATTGCTTTTCACCTCAAACAATTTGATATCCCAGTCATTTATGGGCCAAGACTAGCAATGGCAATGTTAGAGGGTAAATTGGAAGAAGCAGGGGTACGCGATCGCACGGAACTAAGAACCGTAATGCCCCGTGATGTAGTTAGAATCGGTGAAGCCTTTTTTGTTGAGTACATTCGCAACACTCACTCCATCGCTGACAGTTTTACCGTTGCCATTCACACCCCATTAGGTGTAGTGATTCATACCGGAGACTTTAAAATTGACCATACCCCAGTGGATGGTGAAAGATTTGACTTGCAGCGTTTAGCTGAACATGGTGAAAAAGGTGTACTGTGCTTATTGAGTGATTCCACTAATGCAGAAGTACCAGGATTTACACCATCGGAAAGTTCCGTTTATCCTAACCTTGACCGGGTATTCTCCCAAGCCGCAGGGCGACTATTTGTAACTACTTTTGCGTCCAGCGTCCACCGCATCAACTTAATCTTACAGTTAGCTAAAAAGCATAACCGAGTAGTAACAGTTGTGGGACGTTCAATGTTGAACTTAATTGCCCATGCGCGGAATTTAGGTTACATCAAATGTGACGATAGCCTATTTCAACCCCTACATACAGTTCGTGGTTTACCAGATGAAAACGTACTGATTTTAACCACTGGTTCGCAAGGGGAAAGAATGGCAGCTATGACCAGAATTGCCAATAAAGAGCATCCCCACATTAAAATTCGGGAAGGAGATACTGTTGTCTTCTCTGCTAACCCCATTCCTGGAAACACCATTGCGGTGGTCAACACCATTGATAAATTAATGATTCAAGGTGCAAACGTTGTCTATGGCAGAGATAAAGGCATTCACGTTTCCGGTCACGGTTGTCAAGAAGAACAAAAGCTAATGATAGCTTTAACCCGTCCTAAGTTCTTTGTACCTTTCCACGGTGAACACCGGATGTTGATTAAGCACTCCCAAACTGCTCAAAGTATGGGCATTCCCAAAGAAAACATGGTGATTATTCAAAATGGGGATGTGATAGAACTGACAGAAAATTCTATCGGTGTGGGTGCTAAAGTCCCATCAGGAATTGAACTGGTAGATACTACAAGTTCAGGAATGGTAAGTTCTAAAGTGCTGCATGAGAGACAACGCATGGCTTCGGAAGGACTGGCTACCATTGCAGCGGCAATTGATTGGAATGGTAAACTACTGGCTAAACCAGATATCCATTTACAAGGTGTGGTAACCAGTATTGAGAAATCACTGATGTTGAAATGGTTACAGCAACGGATTGAAGAAATTCTCAGTGTGCGTTGGCCAGAATTTGTGACTGGTCAGGGCATGAATGATATAGATTGGGGCGGTGTGCAAGGAATGTTAGAAAAAGAATTAGCTCGTTCTCTACGTCGGGAGTTGCAATGTCAACCTTCTGTAACTCTGTTGATGCAGTTTCCAGATGAAGCTCAAGTTCAAGCTCAAGCTCAAGCGGTTAAGGTTTCTGATGGTAGAAGAAGACGGACTCGTTCTACTGCTGTAGCCTCTTAAAGTTTGAAAGGTTTATTTCACGCAAAGGCGCAAAGGAGCAAAGGTTTCTAAGTGTCTTTGCGTTTTTGTTTGAGAAAATGTTTTTACTTTAACCAATTAAAGAATCATATTCATTATGTGTTCCAATCCAAAACCAGTAGAAATCATCACCCTTTTTCAACGCTAAAGCTCGATATCCACCTGTAATGCGAGCAGACCATAAATTATTACCAACTTTTTTAAAATGTAGAGATGGATGAAATTGGTCGTTTATCCACAAACGATAAGCTTTTTTTGCCTGTTGTTTAATTTTGGGTGGTAGTGCAGAATATAAACGCCAAAATTCAGCAGTTGTCAAGGATTTCATTAAGTGGTTTAACTCGGTTAGCGGCGATATCAGCTTCAGCAAGTTGAATTAATTTATCTAAGCGACCAAATTTAGCATCAGATTCAATTTGTTTATCCCAAACATCTTCTAAGTATGTCTGTAGCCAATCTGCAAGCTGACGCATCTCAACTTCAGAAAGTTGGGTAATTGCTGCTTCGATTTCTGTAAGAGATTTCATAAATTTACCTCCCATAGACTGTTTTTCCATTCTAAATAGGGCTTGCTGAATAAATCTCAAAACATTACAGGTAAACGATTTTAGCGATTTTGACTTTCAAAAAATGCAAGCTTTGATGAGGTGAGAACTGAAAAACCTTGCATTTAATTCCTGCTTCAAGGAAAAATAGTTCCCATCCAACTCTTGAAACTGTCACCTGTCACCTGTCACCTGTCTCCACGACAAGACTTTATCAGCAAACCCTAAATAGTTATAGCAATGGACAAGGCGGTTAGGACATTAAACAGAACTAAAACTTAGACACTCAAAGACTTCTATGACTGTCACCTGCTATATAAAGTTATTTATTCCCAATTCCCATTCCTAGAAAATTGACAACTAACAACTAAAAAAATAGCCCCCTAAAATTAGGAGGCGTGTACAGCCAACGGCTATATTTCTGAACCAGCTTGTGCTGGTTTATGCTTTTAGCTGGCGACGTATTCTTTAACATTGGCTCGACGACGGCGTAAATGTGCAAGAGCTTGATGTTCTAGTTGGCGGACTCGTTCGCGGCTAAGATTTAACCGTTCTCCAACTTTGGCTAAGGACATTTCGTTTCCATCTTCTAACCCAAACCGGAGTGCTAAAACTTCCCGCTGTTGGGGTGTGAGTTCTGCTAACAGGTTGTTGAGGTCTTGGCGCAAGAATTCCTGGGTGGTGTAATGTTCTGGTGATGGACCATCGTCTTCTAACATTTCTTGCAGTTCTGTGTCTTGGTTGTCACCAACACGTACATCTAAAGAAACTGGTTGTCGTGCCATGTTCAAATACTCTCGAATTTGAGCAGGTTCTATTGCTAATTCATGGGCAATTTCAGTGGGTGTTGGTGATCTGCCTAATTTTTGTGCCAATTCGCGCTGAACTTTTTTGATTTTGTTCAGCTTTTCGGTAATATGGATAGGTAAGCGGATGGTACGACCTTGTTGGGCGATCGCTCTTGTGATTGCTTGTCTAATCCACCAGTAAGCATAGGTTGAGAATTTATAACCCCGCATAGGATCAAATTTCTCGACTCCTCTTTCTAGTCCTAATGTTCCTTCCTGGATTAAATCCAGAAATTCCATATTCCGCTTCTGGTATTTTTTGGCAATCGCTACTACCAAGCGCAAATTGGCTTCAATCATTTTTTGCTTGGCTCGCTTACCTTGTGTTACCGTCTGCTGAACTTCCTTTTCTGATTGGTTAACATGAGCAGCCCATTCTGATAAACTGGGTTCATGGTCTAGTTTTTTAGCTAAATCTTCCTTTGCTTCCAGCAATGTCATCATTTGCTGCACTTGCTTACCATAAACAATTTCTTGCTCACGGGTTAGGAGTGGCACACGACCAATTTCTCGCAGATAGGTTCGCACCATATCAGCTGTGAATTTGGCATTTAAGTTTTCATCTTCGGTGTTAACAGTAGACATTGGTGCGTTGTCCTCTACTCTGTTATATAAAACTTACTCAAATTTACACTTCGACAATCTCAATGACCACTTTGAGCTATCCCTGCGGGAAGCTACGGGATACGGTTACTTCCTGCTTAACCCTGGAAGTGTCGGCACTACCCAGTCCACAAGTTTACTGTCTAGCTGACAGCTGTTAATAGATTTATCGCTGGGCTTACTTATCTGAGTGCGGATTTTTAAGGGTGGCATACACATCAATCAATGGACATTTTTTGAGCTACTATAAGCATTTAATTTATATAGCCGTTGTCACGACGGTGCTACCCTGATGGGGTTTCTCCGACCCTTCTTCAATTTTGTAATACCTTAGACTTAGAAGCACACTGGTTGGTTTTCAAGAATTCTTCCTTTCTTGAGAAGCTGACAGCTTTTGCCAAACATGAAGTCAGTATGAGTTTTACTTTTCTATGGTAAGGTAAATCTTGCAGATAGTAAAGAGTGGTGAATAAATCCCTCTATTATAGGCTAAGAATTGCGGGTGGATAAGTTTTGTTTTTTACTTCCTTAAAAGCTCTATATTCATAGTGACGTTAAAAACCCCTCTTCTGTTGCTGGAAAGTGACCGGATAACCGAACTCGTTAAGCGACCTGAATGGAGGGATGTTACGAAATTGTTATTAGTTAGGGTTTGCTGATAAAGTCTTGTCGTGGAGACAGGTGACAGGTGACAGGTGACAGGTGACAGTTTCAAGAGTTGGATGGGAACTATTTTTCCTTGAAGCAGGAATTAAATGCAAGGTTTTTCAGTTCTCACCTCATCAAAGCTTGCATTTTTTGAAAGTCAAAATCGCTAAAATCGTTTACCTGTAATGTTTTGAGATTTATATGCCTGACGGCACGCTCCGCGAACAGCAAGCCCTAGTTATGAGTCATTGGTTGTTACCATAATGACTATAAAACTAAAAACCTAAGTCGGCTTTGGCTAATTCTGCGGCCGCAAAGACTTCCGCATCTGATTTTTCTTCCCAAACTTGATCGCCAATTTCTGCATAAAATACAGAGTCATAAGGACGTGTACGCACAACTACAGGCATTGGTACAGCATGACCTAAAATTAAAGCTTGCTGCTTAGAGTCTAATTTGGCTAAAACTGAGCGTAGCCCCCCCGCGCCAGAGACACCTGTAAATATGGCATCAATGTCTTTTTCATCGTTAAGCAAGGCTGTAATGCGAGTTCCGATCTGGGACATGACTTCATTATCTATGCCCGATGGCCGCTGATCAACTACCAAAAGTGTTACGAAATACTTCCGCAGTTCTCTGGCGATTGTCCCAAAGATTGTACTTTGTACCACCGCCGGATCTAAAAAGCGATGTGCTTCTTCTATTGTAATCATTAATGGCGTTGGCCGATCAAGAGGATTTTTACTTTGCAGAAATTTATCTGCTTTTCTGACATAATGCTCATGGATACGTCTAGTGATCATGTTTGTCACCAGCATATAAGAGAGCATATTAGATTGAGATCCAAATTCTATAACTACATTTTTCCCTGCTTCTAGGGATTGTACGATTTTTTTAATATAATTTTGGGGGCAAACAGCCCGCATATACTTTAAACTATCTAAACGTAATAACTTACGTTGTAAAGAATTAATAGATCCTGGGTGTCCTGGTTTTTCATCACAAAATATTTTAATATCCTCACCAGTCATATTAAATAGTTGCGGAATCCAAGTTTTACCAAATTCATTACATAAAATACTAGCATTGTCTAAAGCTGCTTCTGAAAAACCAAACTCTCTAGCACATAGCTTAATATCTTCAACTTCTATCTGTTCATAACTAAGATATAACTCCTGTGCATCCCTAACACCTCTACGTTTTGTTGCTTCTGGGTCAAGAGTATATACTTCTACTTTGTTGGGAAATAATTGTTTTAACCCTTTAACGGTGTTAACATTTTTACCTTCTGCTACTGCTTCCCAACCATATTCTGAGTGCATATCAAAAATGAGGTTAACAGCAGCGTTTTTCTTGATCACACCAGCTAAAAGTAAACGGGTGAGGAAAGATTTACCAGTTCCAGATTTACCAAATACGCCATTACTTCTTTCGACAAAACGGTTTAAATCAATACATACAGGTACGTCCATATCTAAGGGTTTGCCGATAGAAAAGTTTTTCCGGTGGGGGTCATCTTCCCAACCAAATACTTTGCGAAAATCATCTTCTTTTGCTTCGTAAACTTGACTAAAGTGACTGGGGATAGTTTTGACTGGTAGTAATTCTATGGTGGTGCTGGTTTGGGGTTGGAAGGATGCTAAACCTGTAGTAGATGGGACAAAGGGATTTAATGATTTACCGTTAGTAGTATAAGATTCTTCAGTTTCGGGGGTAAACATTAACATGGGTGCAAGGTTGATCATGCCATAAGTACCGCTACCGGCGAGAACTTCCCGCAAAAAAGTATCTTCCCAACCGGGGGGGTTAGCGACAATTCGTGCATTTGCAGCACCTAAAGCGACATCGGTAAGCATACAGAAAAAACGCGATCGCATACCTTGGACTACTAAAAATTTCCCGACTCGCATATCTTCGACGGAGATATCCGGGTGTAATCTGACTTCTAAACCGCCGGTTAAAGAACCTTCGATGACTGAACCTAATGGTTGTCCTGGATTCATTTTCAATAGGGAATAGGTGGTTGGTGATTGGTGATTGGTGATTGGTAAACTTGTTACTTTTACTTCTCACCTATCACCTAATTATCTAATCAATTTGAATTGAAGTGGGTGCGCTGTCGTTAGCGGGGGTTTTACCTGTTAAGGGTTTTCTAAATTGTTCGTAGATGCGATCGCGCCAGGTGAAAAATGTTTCATAATCAGGATTATCGGCTAGGATTGGTAATCCTTTACCTTGGAGAGATTCTGGTAAATCTAAATAAGCACCTGTTGGAAACTTTAATAGTATAGATAATCCGGCTACAGTTAAATCAGCTATGGTTGGTTCATCTCCTAAGAGATAGGGACTATCTGATAATAGTTCTGTGAGGATTTCTAAATCTTGTTTTAAACTAGCGATCGCAGAATTGATAACATCAGGAGTAAAACCAACCCCAATACCCAAAACATTTAGAAAATCTTTGGGAACACCTTCTACGACACTTCTAAAAATATCTGGTGTGGAAACAGGTAATAGAGATTTGCGGAAATTTTGATCTTGACTAATTGCTGCAAATAAAGCTTTTCTACCGAGAATACCAATGGTTTCATCAGCCCAATCTTCTAATAATAAAGCCTGAGCGCGTTTTTTGTGATCTGTTGGTATTAAAGGACGATCAGGATATTCTGAGTCCAAATACTTAGCAATTGCTGAGGAATCTACAATATATTTGTGTCCATCTTTTAACACGGGTACTTGTCTTTGGCCAGTCAAACGGAATAATTCTACTTGTCCAATTCCTGGTGTCACCTCAATTTTGCGATACTCTAATCCTTTATAATCTAGACACAGACGGACTTTTTCTGAATATTGGGATAGTTCCCATTGATATAATTCCAACATTTTCTATAATCCTGTTATGTGACTGACTTATCTATTTTACAATTTTATATTTAATTTCCGTAATTTTTCTAGTATTTGTGTTGATCTGTGATTTATTCTTTTAATATTTTCTGTTTTTCTGTTGTGTGGGAGAGTTGCTAATAATTGAACGCAGATGAACGCAGATAAACGCGGATAGGAAGGGATGATTTAGTGAATTTTGCGGTTTTCTCTAGTTTGACAAGTTTGAGATGATCTAAAATAATTCAGTTTTTAGAGATGAATTCTACGAATACTGAGCAATTATTTTTTATTTTTGTTGGCTTTTTTAATCATGCAGATAAGCATTCAATTTTTAACAATTAACTGTTCGGTAAAATCTGATTTCATGTTTTTTTATCTGCGTTAATCTGCGTGCATCTGCGTTTAATTATACTGGTTCATAAACAGCATTCAGTTATTAGTAATTAGCTAAAGACTGAATGCTGGGAGAGTGTATTAACCTGCGTTGAGTTTCTTTTCTAATAACTCGTTGGTTAATTTGGGGTTAGCGCGTTTATTAGTCTGTTTTAATACCTGTCCAACAAAGAAACCTTTGAGGTTTGTTTTACCACCACGGTATTGTTCTAATTGTTTGGGGTTTGCAGCGATAATTTCATCTATAATTGCGGCTAAAGTGGCTTCATCGTTGATTAATTCTTGACCTGCAAAGGCTTTTTCTGGATCTACACCGTTCAGTAAATCTACTAATTTTTCTTTGGCTTGAGCATTACTGATTTTACCAGATTCAATGCGATTAATTACGTCTGCAAGGTTAGTGGGAGTCAGGGAAATCTCGGAAATAGTGAGTTTTTGTTTATTTAAGTAAGCAGCTATATCTTGGGTGATCCAGTTTGCAGCAGCTTTAGGATTTGCACCAGCGGCGATCGCATTTTCAAAGTATTCTGTAACTGAACGGTCTTCTGTCAAAACTCGCGTATCATAAGCAGAAAGTTCTAACTCACTTTCATAACGATGACGTTTTTGTGCGGGTAATTCTGGTAATTCGCTTTTCCAAGTTCCTAACTCGACATCAGTCACTTCGATAGGTGCTAAATCGGGTTCTGGAAAGTAACGATAATCGCTAGAACCTTCCTTCACCCGCATACTGCTGGTACGTTGTGAACCTTCTTCCCAAAGACGGGTTTCTTGAATTATTTTTTCTCCAGCTTCAATGGCCGCGATTTGACGTTCAATTTCGTAGTCTATCGCTTTTTGAATGGCGCTGAAGGAGTTCATGTTTTTGATTTCTACCTTCGTCCCAAATTTCTCTTGTCCCACAGGACGGACGGAAATGTTCACGTCACAACGCAGAGATCCTTCTTGCATATTGCCATCACTGACACCAAGATAGCGCACAATCCGACGCAATTCTTGGGCATATTCGGCTGCTTCTTGTCCGGTACGGAGGTCAGGTTCTGAGACAATTTCCACCAAGGGTACACCAGCGCGGTTATAGTCTACCAGAGAATAGCTAGAACCGGAAAGGCGATCGCTACCTGCGTGTACAAGTTTTCCTGCGTCCTCTTCCATGTGTAAGCGGGTGATACCGATACGTTTACGGGAGGGGTTGCCGGCATCATCCACTAATTCAATCTCTAACCAACCATGTTCGGCTATGGGTAAGTCATATTGAGAAATTTGATAGTTTTTGGGTAAATCAGGATAAAAATACTGTTTACGGTCAAATTTGCTATATCTGGCGATTTGACAATTTAACGCTAAACCTGCTTTGACTGCATATTCTAAAACTTTGGCATTAAGTACGGGTAAGACTCCTGGTAAACCCATACACACCGGGTCAATGTTGGTGTTGGGGTCAGCACCGAACGCGGTGGAACTGTTGGAGAAGATTTTGGTGTTGGTGCTGAGTTGACAGTGGGTTTCTAAACCGATAATTGCTTCGTATGCTGTTTTTACGGGTGTAGCTGTGGTCATATTATCATTTTGATGATTTTACTTTAGGGTACTATTTTAGCTGTTTTGCAGTCTTACTCACTCCATCCTCTTAAATCTCACTCATAAAAGAGAAACTTGAACTAAAAAACTTTGCGTCTTTGCGCGAAACTTATTTCATAATATAATTTAGCAAATCTACATTCCATAAAAATCCTCATCTAAAATTTGCTCAACTGAAAAAGGACATATTAAAGGATATTCATTTTCTGTGGGAATAGTAATTCCAAATTTAGCAAGTTTACCTTCTTTAATAGCTAGTTTACGTCCATCGGGATAAGCTTTTTCTAATGCTTCCGTTAAATAAATTTTCAGAGATGGTGTATCTGTGAGATTATCAATAACTCGTTGACGATGTTCGACAACGGAACTGTACCAACTTGCTTTCATTGTGTCTGGTGCATTATGCTGAACTTTTAATTTGAGTAAGTGAGCTAACAAGATTTTGAGATTACTTTTGAGAGCATTTTTTTCTGATTTTCCCAATTCTATTAACTCCTCAATTAAATGCTCAATATCCAGGGATGAAAATTCATGATTTTGTAATTGTTTAATTGTGGAATCTATCCATAATTGCAAATCTTGATCATATAGTTTGTTAGACATAGTTTTTAACCAGTTGTTTAATAGGTTGTATTTAATATTTTAACTGATGTTTTTTAAAAATTCTCTGAATACAGGGGAGAGATGAAATAATTTTTCATTATTTTCTGATTTGGTTAATAAATATCTTCTGGTTAGTGATTGTAGTCCATTAATTATATCTATTGATGACAGTGATAATGAATTTTTGATTTCATCTCTAGATAGAGGTTGATCATGTTGAGCGATTTTTGATAATATTTGTTTTTCTACATTAGTCAATTTATTCCAAGTTAAATCAAGTTGAGTTTTCATATCTTCTGTGAGAATTAGACAATTTTCTTGGATAAATTCTGAAGTTTCACCTTGAAAGATATCTTTTATTAAGGTGCTTATATACTGTAAATATCTAGGATTACTTTCATATAAGTTGATTAATTCTAACCAAACTTCTTGATTTTGCAATTCTTGATTTTTTAATATTTCTATTACTGCATCACCTAAACCTGATAATTCTAAACAATGACTGGGGTAAAGTTCGTCGTCTAAAGATATCATTTCTTGGCATTTTTCCTGACTAATGATAATTACACAGCTTTGATGTTCAATTTCTGTGATCATTTTTAGGAAGGTTTGATAATTTTGATATTCTGGTTGATATTGTCCTGCGTATTGAGGATGAATAAAGATATTTTCTAAATCATCTAGAATAATTAAACATTTTTTATCTTTAAAAATATCAAATAATTGCTTTAATTTATCATCTATATTTTGTTTAGCTTTTTCTTCACAAACATTCAATAGATCATCAATAAGTAAATTGAGGGATTTGGGAAATTTTAAACTTCTCCAGATAATGACTTCAAATTCATCTAAATGTAGATCAACAAATTTTTTAACTAGGGTAGTTTTACCAATTCCAGATAATCCTAAAACCGAGATTAAAGAAGTTTTTTGATTTGATATCCAATTAGATAAAAATTCTAAGTCTTTTTTTCGTCCATAAAAACCATGAATTTTAGGTGCTAAACTTAAATTATGGTAAGTAGGTTTAGATTGAGTATTTATATCAGTTTCTTGATATTGTTTATTAGGTTGATATGATATTTTTGGATGATAAAAACTATTATTATTGCCATTTATATTATAAACATTTAAAGAATTTGGAGTTGTTTGCAAATTCAGGAGAACTTTTATCACAAAATTTATCACAAAACATAAAACAAAATCCCCGACTCCTTAGAAAAATCAGGGATTTATTAACAACTATTTTTCCTACCATTTCCCTCACGCTAAAGCGGAAGCTTGGGGTTTAGCAAAAATCATTCTGCCGGCTGAAGTTTGTAAAGCACTGGTGACAATTACCCGCAACTCACCACCAACATAACCGCTTCCTTCCTCCACAACTACCATTGTGCCATCATCTAGATAACCAACTCCTTGAGTTGGTTCTTTACCTTCTTTGAGAATTTTTAAATCTAAATTATCACCAGGTAAATAACTAGGACGAACAGCATTTACTAAATCATTGACATTTAAAACCGGTACATTTTGGACACTGGCAACTTTAGATAAATTGTAATCATTAGTTAACAATGTTCCGTTAATTTCTTGGGCAAACTTTACTAATTTTGCATCCACTGTTTGAACATCATCATAGTCAACAGGATTGATCAAAATTCTTTCTGGGTAGATTTCCCGAATACGGTTGAGAATATCTAAACCTCGTCTTCCTCTCACCCGTTTTTGATCTTTACTGGCATCAGCTACTTGTTGCAGTTCTTGTAAAATAAACTGCGGTACAAGAATTAAACCTTCTAAAAATCCAGTTTCTAGTAGTAATTCAATTCTGCCATCTATAATGCAGCTAGTATCTAAAACCTTGGTATTTGCAGGTTTAAGAGTTCCTTCTGCAACTAGAGTTTCTACAGTATTAGGATTAATTAACCGTAATAAACCTCGTCCGTGGGTATCTGCCAAATTCATGCCAGTAACAGCGAGTATAATGCTACCAACAACTGCTACTAGAGGTTTAATAAATCCAAAATCTGCGGGTATGGGTAGTAAAAATAGCGGGGCTAACATTAAATTAGCTAGTAATAGCCCGATTACTAAGCCAATGGCACGAGTTAAAATGACTTCTAGAGGCATTTCTTTGACTTGTGCTTCTAAGCGTCTGTAGGTGGTTTGGAAACTTAAACCAATTGCACCACCAATCAGAGCCGCAAAAACAGCAACTACTAAGCGCAGTGCGTCTAAATTGGTGACACCGTTAAGAGTTCCGTGCGGTAGGAGATCGGTACTAAAGTAACCTATTCCCGATGCTGCCAAAATGAATGAAAGAATGATTATGAAATCAAGCATGATTGTGTTTTTTTCCTAAAACTGTGTTTACCCCGTCAAGTAAGGTATTTTTTATTTCAACGGTGACATTGATTTATAAATTATGTACTTACTCTCAGGGTTTCGGCAGTTAAGACAATATATGCAAACATTATAACCAAAGAGTTTTCCCTGCAAAAATATTCTTATTTTTGTAATTAAAAGATAAAAAGTTGTAAACAATTTACTAATTTTCATTACTTTTTATTTTCCAGTAATTTAATTTAATTCTTCATTCAGCATGAGTCTCAAAGATATGACTGCTCAAGTTCCCACTGCTGCTTATGTACATATTCCCTTTTGTCGGCGACGTTGTTTTTATTGTGATTTTCCGGTGTTTGTGGTGGGCGATCGCTTGCGGGGCGAAGACTCTGGTACAATTCGTCAATACGTTCAAGCCGTCTGTCAAGAAATCAACATCTCACCAAGTTTTAACCAACCTCTCAAAACCATTTTTTTTGGTGGTGGTACACCTTCACTTTTATCTACCGCACAGTTGCAATGTATTTTAACGGCCTTAGAACAGCGTTTTGGCATTGCGGAGGGTGCGGAGATTTCTATGGAAATGGATCCTGGTACGTTCGATTCAGCACATATTGCAGGTTATCGCAGTGCAGGTGTGAACCGGGTCAGTTTAGGTGTGCAAAGCTTTGATGCAGAATTGTTAAAAATTGCTGGGCGATCGCACTCCGTTGATGATATTTTTGCAGCTATTGAACTCATTCACCAAGTGGAGATACCCGAATTTAGCATAGACCTAATTTCCGGGTTGCCACATCAATCTTTAGATCAATGGCAAAATTCCCTTACCAAAGTAGTAGAAATATCCCCCACCCATATCTCCATTTATGATTTAACCATTGAACCAGGTACAGCTTTTGGTCGTTATTACCAACCAGGAAATCAACCCCTACCCACAGATGAAACAACTGTGAAAATGTACCAATTAGGGCAAAATATTTTAACTAATGCAGGTTATGAACATTATGAAATTTCCAACTATGCCAAAAGTAAACACCAATGTCAACATAATTTAGTTTATTGGCACAATCTTAGTTATTACGGGTTTGGTATGGGTGCAGCAAGTTATGTCCAAGGTAAACGTTTTACCCGTCCTCGTAAAACCCAAGAATATTATCAATGGTTAGAAAATGGCGCAATCATTGATTGTGAAATCACACCTTTACAAGAAGAATTATTAGAAACTTTAATGTTGGGTTTACGGTTGTCAGAAGGTTTGAGTTTAGAATATTTATCTAATAAGTTTGGATCTGAAAAAGTTGCCGAAATTAAACAATATTTACAGCGATATTTAGATCAACACTGGGCAGAAATTGTCGGTGATAAATTACGTTTAACTGATCCTCAAGGATTCTTATTTTCTAATGTTGTTTTAGCTGATTTATTTGAAAAAATGGGATGATTAAATTTGAGATCATTGACCTGACTTTCTGGAAATTCTCACTAGCCGTAATTTAGGAGCAAGAAAACAGAGTTTGCACAGCAAACAAAAAATATACGGTTATGCTTCAAAGTCAAGTTTGATCAATATCTATGACAAACAAGTAGTGTTTTTTTACGTCTTTGATAATTTCCCATGTACAAGACATACCCGCAGGAAAAGTTACTAAATCTCCTTTACCCATTCGTACAGATTCTCCACCATCAGGAGTAACAACTACATCCCCCGCTAAAAAATAACAAGTTTCTTGAGAGTCATAAGTCCAAGGAAATTTGGAAACTTCCTTTTCCCAAATTGGCCATTTGTACACACCTAACTGATTCAGGTGTTCTTGATTTGGTTGATGTTCAACTTTGATATTCATGCAATCTGGAAGACAAGTGTACCTAGCAGTAGGATTGAATATCCTCTCCACATTCATCTACTAAATAACACAATGCACGAAAACGCAAGCCCACAAATTGTTCATATAGTGGATTTAACTTGCACATTGGGGGGATATGGGCAATTTTGCGCCCAAAAATCAATATATCACGTTCAAAAGGACACTGTGCAGGAATCAGTTTAGCGATCAATTTAGCTAGTTGATAATTGTTAATGGCGATTTCATCTAACCATTGACGTATAGGTTGCAGCAAATCGTATTTGTGATTGGTTTGATCAATTTCTTTGATTTGGTTGATCAAATTGGGAAAAATAATAGATTGATTGTTGGTGGTGATCATATTTGTAAATCCTATTTTCTTCTGAGTGGTGAAATTTTGCCAGTTTGACTTGTGATCATACATTTGATGATTTAAACAAATCTGCGTTTAGTTCCTAATTCTAGGTAAGACAATTGCAACAGGAATATCTCACAAAGAATCAGTAGGAAATTTCTTTAACTACTTGCTATTTAAACTGACGGTATGTTGAATAACTGTCCCGTTAAATACAAAATAACAAAGAAATTATAAAAATGGTATTACCTTAACTTATTAATTACTAATCTCGAATATTGTGATTTCATATATACAACCAAAATATTGAGTTGATAAACTGCTCAGTGTTTGGCCTTGTAGCTGAGAAGTTCAAATTACAGGCAAACATTTGCTATGGCGAAGATTGAAAAATTTTCAAAATCCGCTACGCCAAGATGTTAGGGTATTTTAGCTTTAAAAAAAGTTATATAAGATACATAAGTTTGCCTAAATATTATCTAAGCATTAGTTATAAATACTTTGATAAGAACAAACTAACTCTTCTGTAAAATTAGGTTATGAGAAAAAAAATTTGATATAATAGATAGAATTCATAAAAAAATAATCAGGATTAAAAATATAACTGATAAAATTTACGCAAATTTTCAGTAATATCTAATAATTTTTATCTAGACACTTTCAGTAGAGGCAGAATATCCCTGATTGAAGTGTCTGGAAGTGTCTATATGATTAATTAAGTTGAATTAGCTTTGCAAAATATACTTGGATAGTTCAATAAATCCTTCACCTTCCGAAGCTGTGGTTATATATCTGGGTTGATATTTTAACTGACTCAGATAATTCTGGACATTAGCTACACCTATAGAAATAGGAAAATGAAGACTGTCAAATAAAGTTTCATCATTAGGACTGTCTCCCACGGTAGCAATTTGATCTAATGAATAATGCGGAAAATACTCGCGTAACACTTTTAATAACCCTACAGATTTATCCTGTCCTTGGGGTTTAATGTGACACTGAACATTGCTATACGTAAATCCCCAACCTTCGTGTTGACAAAAATCACTTAAATACTGTATTTGTTCTAATGTCAAATCAAAAATATCAAAAGTCCAATCGGTGATACGAAATGGATTATCCGCAGATTCCTGGAGGTGGGGAAATTGATGTTGTAGCTTGGCAAAAGTCGCAGCTAATTGCTGACGATGACTAATCACATCAGGAATTGCTGTTAAAGCTGTTGATTTTGAATGATAGGATGAATAAAATAAACCGCCATTTTCTGCTAATGCACCTGCCACTGGCATTAGGCTGTTTATACCACTAACCCAACCGGCTGAACGTCCAGTAACTATCAGTACCTGAACTCCAGCTGCTACTAAATTTTCTAAGGCTTCTAACAGTGCTGAAGTGAATTTTCCTGCTTGAGTCAATGTCCCATCCATATCAGTGGCTAAAAGGCGAATATTTTGTAAATCACTAGAATTACTGATGTGTTTAGGCATATAAAAACTTAATAAAGTGCTGTAATGTTAAAAAATATTAACAATATAGTAAAGTAATACCAAATATTTGGGCATTCTAAACATTACCAGTAAAATATTTTAATTTGCTAACCATGCTTAGTACAATATTTCTAGCCCAGTCTTCAGGTGCTATAGCTCAAAAGTCTACCCAAAAAGTACAGACAACTGAGTCTTCTACACCACCTATATTCATGTTCGCCAGTGGGGGACTGCTTTTAGGATTAATGGCGGTCATTGTTTATGGGAAGATTTTAGTTCATAAATACGAAAAGAAAGTCAAGTTTGAGAAATTCCGCACGCGAGAACTAGAAAAAAAGCTGAAACTAGCTTTGGAAACTATTCGCAAAATGGAAACTAACCCTGATTTAGTTCACTCGCGGGACTTTAATCTTGATTATTTGCGGATGAGGATGTCAGAGGAGGTGTTTCACTTTGGCATTGTTAATCAAATTAAACTCAAGATTAAAGATAAAATTACTACGGCTCTGCGTCCTGGCCAGTCTCAGCAGGGACAAGTTGGGGTTGCTAGTAGTACCGGTAGACAAGTAGATGAAACTTTTGATGTTGAGCATGAGACTGGTGTTCCTCCCAACACTGTAAAGAGAGTGTTGTTTAGGATTCAAATTAGATTGATGAAGTTACCAACCCAAGCAACTTCCACTACTATCAGCCAAATTATGGACTGTATAGAAACTTATCTGAGTCCTAGAAATGAGGATGATTCATGGCAACCGACAATTCAAGGTCGCATCGTTTATATGCACTGGGATCAAAAGGCTAAACCTACCCCTTTACTGGTGCTGGAACAGTCAAATGAGGGTGTTAACGTCACTTTTCGGACGACTCGTCAACCAAGTGCTACTATGCCTTCAAACACAGCCAATAGAAAGGCTAAGGCTTAACGGAATAGTGGCAAAATTATGTCTCATTGATAATTGATAATCACAACATGGGTAAAATTTACTGACAAGTTTAAAGCAAATAGGTCTGAGTTGAAATTTAAAATCACTTACTAAAAGACAATGGTGAATAATTTGATCGTGGTTAGTGGTGATCAGAAACAGGGAAATTTACTTTGTTGTTGGCAGGTAAGTTTTTAGCATCACGAGTTAAAAGTCCATCTTCCATTTCGACAATGCGATCAGCTATGTCCAAAATACGATTATCGTGAGTCACAAGTAAAATCGCTGTTCCTTGTTCTTTAGCCAGGCGCTGCATAATTTCTACTACATCGCGTCCTGATTGTTTATCCAAGGCGGCTGTAGGTTCATCAGCTAAAACTAATGGGGGCTGATTGACTAAAGCGCGAGCGATCGCTATCCTTTGTTTTTGTCCACCAGATAAATTGTCTGGGTAATAGTTAACTCTTTCTGTTAACCCCACTGCACCTAACATAGCTTCTGATTTTTTAATAGCTTGAGATTGGGAAATTCTTTGATTTAATTCCACTGCCATTTGGACATTTTGTCTAGCGGTTAAAAAGCCAAGTAAATTGTGAGCCTGAAATATATAACCTATGTTACGCCGACTTTGTACAAGTTTACTTTGACTAGCAGCAAATAGTTCTTTGCCTAACAATTTGAGACTTCCTTCTTGTACAGAACGTAAACCACCAATTAAACTCAATAATGTGGTTTTACCTGAACCTGATGGTCCAGTCATAATGACAATTTCCCCTGCATATACTTCTAGGTTGATGTTAAATAATATTTGTTTTCTCAGCGCACCTTTACCATAGTAATGGTTAATATTTCTAATGGTAATTACAGGTTCTTTCATGTTCATAATCAGAAATAGGTAATAGGGAATTTTTTGCGTTTAGAAAATATCAGCAGGATCAGCAGAGCTTAGTTTTCTCATAGCGATCGCTCCAGAAATAAAACACATTAAAATAGTTAAAACTAGCACCATAATAGCGCGATAAGAACTCATGAAAACTGGTAATAAAGTCGCATCTCTAGCTACCTGATACATAAAGAGAGCAGAAGCAAATCCGGGAATATATCCTAAAACTGCTAACATAAATGCTTCTTGTAAAATCACCATTAATAAATAGTTTTGTGTATATCCTATGGCTTTGAGGGTAGCATATTCAGATAAATGATCTGTAACTTCTGTATAAAGAATTTGATAAACAATTACAGTTCCGACAATAAAACCCATAATTGTTCCTAAAGTGAAAATAAAGCCGATAGCGGTACTAGTAGCCCAATAATTTCTTTCAAAGTCAATAAATTCTTGTTTAGTGAAAATATTAACATCTGTTGGTAAATAATTCCGTAAATATGCAGCTACTTGGTCTCGATCTGCCCCTGGTTTTAATCGAATTAAACCAATATCAATTAATCCCTTGCGGCGGTTAGGAAATATTCTTAAAAAGTTAATATCACTGGTAACTAAATTTCCATCTGCACCAAAGGAAGCTCCTAAAGTGAATAATCCAACTACTTGAATTCTTCTTCCTCTTACCTCGGCTCTGACAGGTTTTCCCTGATTAAAATCGCTGGCAATTGGACCATATTCTACTCTGGAAGAACTGTCAAATAAGACAACATTGGGAATTTTAAGTTTATCTAAATTTTTCTCTACTCCAGGTAAATCAAAAACATTAAATTCTGGATTTATGCCAAAGGTGAGGATACTTCGAGGACGGCCTGTAATGGGGTTTTTCCAACTTGTGTAGTCTAAATAGATAGGATGTACAGATTCTACTACTGATAAATCTAAAGCCTTGTATAACCTGACTTGAGAAAAAGGTTTCATGGCTAAAACAGCATTAGATTGATTATTAATTACAACTATGTCTCCTTTTAAACTGGTGTGCATTCTGACATTACTGTAGTAGAGTGCATCTCGGAAACCTAGCTGCATAAACATCAAAATATCAGCAAAGGCAATACCTGATAAAGCTACAGCTAGGCGAATTTTTTCTCTTGTTAGTTGTAGCCAAGATAGAGGTATTTTCTGAGTCATATCAAACTGTTAAAAATAGGGGATGGATAATAATTTTGATGGCGCAGCTTGGTCTTAAACAGAATGTTTCCCTGTGCTAAGATTACTTTTTATTGCTAATATCATCCGTGTTGATTTCCACAAGGACTTTAGCATTAGTTAAACCAGAAACTTTTTGACTATCCTGTACAGAAAGGGCAATTTTAACTTCTACTACTCTGGCATCAATATCTGCGGCGGGGTCGGTATTTAAGACATCTTTCTTACCGATTTTTCTGCCAATTTCGGTAATATTTCCTGTAAATGAACCACTAAATGCACCGTTATCACTGGTGATAGTAGCACTTTGACCAAGACGAATTCTGCCAATACTATCTTCAGGAATTTCTGCAACTACAAACATTTGATCTGTTTGCCCAATTTCGGCGATACCATTGGGACTCATCACCTCGCCTGATTTGGTGTAAACTTTTAAGATTTCTCCAGGGGTTGGTGCTTTGACATAACTTAATTGCAGTTCTGCTTGGACTTTTCTGACAAAGGCGATCGCATTGGTAACTTGAGCTTGGGCAATTTGAATATCGCTGGGACGAACATCTAATAATCTGCTTAATCTTGCCCTTTCTTCATCAATTTGTCTTTGTAAGGTCGCTACTGTTTTATCACGGGTAGCAGTGGCTTCAATTAGTTGCTGTTGCAAGGTAGCTATGGTTTGAATTTGAGTTGCTCTAGCTTCAGCAATTTGTTGTTGTAATGTTCCTAGTGCCTGTCTTAAACTAGCTTGAGTTTCCCGCACTTGCTGATTAGCTGTGGCTGCACGCAAACGCCTTTTATCTCTTTCTTGCTGAGAAATAGCCCCTTCTCGGTATAAAAACTCATAACGTCCGGCATCAACTTGAGCGTCACGCTGTTCGGCTCTGATCTTGTCAATTGTCGCTCTTAAACCATCTCTTTGTCCACTAAGTTCTGCTTCTAAGCGTCTAATGGTAGCTGTTTGGGCAACTTTTTCACCGCTTAACTCAGCCGCAATACGGCCAATAGTCGCCTGTTGAGCTTCCTGTTCTCCTACCAACTGTGCTTGCAAACGAGATATGACAGCTTGTTGAGCTTGAATATCCCTGGGGGAAACAGCTTTGATACGCATTAAATTAGCACGAGATTCTTGTAGTCTAGCTTTTGCTTCCTCTACTGCGGCCATATTACTATCGCGGCTATCGAGAATGGCTATCACTTGACCTTGTTGTACTCGTTGTCCTTCTTTAACCAAAAGTTGCTGCACTCGTGAACCTGCGGATAGTCCTGAGTTGGGGGCAGCAATTCTAATTACTTCTCCCCGTGGTTCTAATCTACCTATAGCATTGGTGGTACTGGGAACGGGTGCGACAGATACGGAAGAAGTTAGTTTTTTAAGTTGTTCAATTTTAGCAGTAGCTAGAAAACCAGCAGCGATCGCCACAGGTAAGGCCACAGCAACTTTTAACCAAACTTTAGATTTTTCTAGTGCCTCTTCTGTTAAGTTTGGCTTTTCAGTTACCTTCGACATGGTATCTTGCCCTTTTATCTAGTTTGTGAATTGTGAAAGTAAAAAAGCAAATTAGCCTCGATTGATTTGGGAAAATATCAGTTGTCATGCCACAAAAAATTTAGAGAATTCATACTTTTGAATTCACCCATTTCAGCACCTAGATCCTCGTCTTGCTATTTATCTATTTGCTCCTGATCGGAAATGGAGATATATCTAGAAAAACAAATCTCTAAATTCATATATCAACTTCCTTTTAATTACACTTAATATTTAAATACTGAATTTATTTCCTGCCTGAGCCAACTTTGTTTACTTGGCGATCATGGCAATCAGTATTAAGTGAAAGTTTATGGAAATTGATATTATCCGATTTTTTCTCCTGAATAGCAGTTCGTATTCATATGTATTTTGATTATTTTTGATTTTTTCTCAATTAAAATTAGTTATTGGCATCTAATTTAACAACAAATTGCTTGATTTCCCTACTGAAAGATTTTAATATTTTACTTATTCACCTAATAGTTTTAGACTCCATTGAATTTCAGTTAAATGAATTCTACATTCATAGCTAATGGGAAAACGTAACTGAGTTTACAGATAAGAGGAATAGAATTTGATTTGTGTTCAATGGATGATAAATTATGATTTGATTTAGTAAAAGCCAAAATTGATACCGATGTAAGCTGAATATCAGTTAGTGTGCAAACAATTTGCAGAATAGTTTCCGAAAAATTTGCTAAAAATCTTCATGAATAGAAGTTTTTTGATGACAAACTATCTGATTAAGTGTTTACACTCATGCAAATTTACCTACTCATCTGGTAGAGAATTTAAAGAGTGAATGGTAAAAATAAATGTTAGCTAGAGTTTGGAGTGCATCTATTGTTGGTATTGATGCTGTCAAAGTTGGTGTCGAAGTTGATGTTTCCGGTGGTTTACCAGGAATTGTGATTTTAGGTTTACCAGATTCGGCAATTCAAGAATCTAAAGAACGGGTAAAAGCAACACTAAAAAATACAGGTTTTGGCTTTCCGATGCGGAAGATTGTTATTAACTTAACACCCGCAGATTTAAGGAAAGAAGGCCCTGCTTTTGACTTACCAATTAGTGTGGGCATTTTAGCCGCTTCTGAACAGGTAAAAGCTGATTTATTGGGAGATTTTCTATTTTTAGGTGAACTTTCCTTAGATGGTAGTTTACGTCCAGTTTCAGGGGTTTTACCTATTGCAGCAACAGCCCAAAAAATGGGAATTTCTGGCTTAGTTGTTCCCGCTGACAATGCTCAAGAAGCTGCGGTTGTAGCAGGATTAGCTGTTTATAGTTGTAACAATATTACTGATGTCGTAGCTTTATTAAATAATCCTGGAAATTATCAACCTGTAAAATTAAAAGCAATAGGAGAAAATTTCACAGCAACATCTTTAAATTTAGCAGATTTACAAGATGTTAAAGGACAATCTCATGCACGTAGAGCTTTAGAAATCGCTGCTGCGGGAGGACATAATTTAATATTTGTCGGACCTCCAGGTAGTGGTAAAACGATGTTAGCAAGACGTTTACCAGGAATTTTACCACCATTAGAATTTTCAGAATCTTTAGAAGTAACACGTATTCATTCCGTAGCTGGGTTATTAAAAAATCGCGGTTCATTAGTACGCGATCGCCCTTTTCGCAGTCCTCACCATTCTGCATCAGGGCCTTCTTTAGTTGGTGGTGGTAGTTTTCCCCGTCCTGGAGAAATTTCCTTATCCCATCGCGGTATACTTTTTTTAGATGAATTAACGGAATTTAAAAGAGATGTTTTAGAATTTTTAAGACAACCTTTAGAAGATGGTTATGTTACCATTTCTCGTACTCGGCAATCTGTTGTTTTTCCTGCACAATTTACATTGGTAGCTAGTACAAATCCCTGTCCTTGTGGTTACTATGGTGATACAATTCAAGAATGTACTTGTTCACCGAGACAGCGTGAGCAATATTGGGCAAAATTATCAGGGCCTTTAATGGATAGAATTGATTTACAAGTAGCAGTAAATCGTCTTAAACCAGAAGAAATTACCCAAACTATCACAACAGGAGAACCATCAAAATCTGTCCGGGAAAGAGTGCAAAAAGCGCGAAATATTGCTACAAATCGGTTTCAATCAGAAATAAATCTCCGTTGTAATGCTCAAATGCAAAGTCGTCATTTACAAACATGGTGTAAATTAGATGATGCCAGTAAAAATTTATTAGAAGCAGCAATTAGAAAATTAGGGTTATCTGCAAGAGCGAGCGATCGCATTCTCAAAGTAGCGCGTACAATTGCAGATTTAGCAGGGGAAGAAAATCTCAAACCCCAATATGTTGCAGAAGCAATTCAATATCGCACAATTGATAGAATGCAATAATTATAATTCGGTAAGCATTCAGCTAAAACCCAATTTTAAACTGATTTTAGGGGTTTAAAATTGGGTAGACTTAATTACTGGGTAAAGGAATATCTCGATTAGATGTTATAAATGATATTATATATAGTATAAAGTTTTTTGAGAACGAGAACTACTTACAAATAGAAAATTGTGATCTTATGACTAAAGTAGAATTTACTCTTCCCATTGATACCATCACAGACTCTATCAGACAAGAAGCGGAAAATAAAGCTAAAGAAGCTTATATTATGACACTTCTTAAACATGGAGAAATTAGCAGTGGTAAAGCTAGTGAATTATTAGGAATATCTCGATTAGATGTTATAGATTTAATGTCTAAATATGAAATATCTGTATTTGACGATAGTATGAGTTTAGAGGAATTTCAAGCAGAAATAAATCAGGCGAAAATGAAGTTGCAAGCCAACAATTTATGATTATTGTTTCCGATACAACCCCATTAAGTGAACTTTCTAAAGTTGGTAAATTAGATTTACTTCATGCTGTATTTGGAAAAGTAATAATTCCTCAACAAGTCTATGAAGAATTAACCACAGGTAATCATCCCGCCGTTTTAGCTGTAAAATCAGCTTCATGGCTAGAAATTCGTTCTATCAGTAATATCCAACTTATTGAAAAATTACAATTAGAAACAGATTTAGATTTAGGAGAATGTTCTGCAATTATTTTGGCAGAAGAATTAAAAGCAGATCAACTGTTAATTGATGAAAAAGCTGGTAGAAAAGTTGCTATTAGTAGAGGTTTGACAATTATTGGTTTAGTTGGAGTAATTATTTTAGCGAAAGATCAAGGGTTGATTGATAATGTCAAAGATATTTTAGATGATTTAATCAGTAAAGGAACAAGAATCAGCCCCAAAATTTATAATTATGCTCGAATTACAGCAAGAGAAATTTAAAATACACTAAATTGATTTTTTGGCGTTCGTGTACTTCGCTTCTTCGTGGTTCATTTAATCAAAAATCTTCCATCACAACAGAAATAGTGTAAAATTAAATAACAAAACAACACACCAAACATGGCCACAAAAATCCCCGTTACCGTCATCACAGGCTTCTTAGGAAGCGGTAAAACCAGCCTCATCCGTCACCTATTACAAAACAACGAAGGACGACGCATAGCAGTATTAGTTAACGAATTTGGCGAACTAGGAATAGATGGAGAACTCTTAAAATCCTGTCAAATTTGCCCAGAAGATGAAATAGAAGAAAATCAAGAAAATAATATATTTGAACTTGCCAACGGTTGTTTATGCTGCACCGTCCAAGAAGAATTTTATCCCACAATGCGGGAATTAATAAAACGCCGAGATAGTATAGATTATATTATTATTGAAACCTCCGGTTTAGCATTACCAAAACCCTTAGTTAAAGCTTTTCGCTGGCAAGAAATCCGCAACGCAGCTACAGTAGATGCAGTGATTACAGTGGTAGATTGTGCTGCGGTTGCTGCGGGGACATTTGCTAGTGATTTAGAAGCTATAGCAGCACAAAGACAAGAAGATGATAGTCTAGAACATGAAACACCATTGCAAGAATTATTTGAAGATCAACTTGCTTGTGCAGACTTAGTAATTTTGAATAAAACCGATTTAATTGATGATCAACAAAAATCAAAAGTAGTAGAATTAGTCAAACATGAATTACCTAGAGAAGTGAAAATAGTCTCTAGTGATTATGGTAAACTTGACCCATCTGTACTACTAGGATTTGCCGCCGCAGTTGAAGATAATTTAGATGATCGTCCTAGTCATCATGACACAGAAGAAGAACATGATCACGATGATGAAATAGACTCAACTCATGTAATTTTAGACCGGACTTTTGACCCAGACAAGCTGCAAGCAACATTAAAGAAACTTGCAGAACAACAAGAAATTTACAGAATAAAAGGATTTGTTGCTGTTGCAAATAAACCCATGCGGTTAGTTATGCAAGGTGTAGGGACAAGATTTGATAAATTTTATGATCGTCCTTGGAAACCAGAGGAAGAAAAACAAACCCGTTTAGTTTTTATCGGTCGTGATTTACAATCATCAGAGATAGAATCTCAACTTGTTGCTTTGTAATTATGAATATCACCGATTTATTCAATATTGCCAATTTGTTTGTTTTACCATTTTGGGCGTTAATGATTTTGTTACCTAACTGGAAAGTCACCCGCAAGGTAATGGAATCATTTCTTCCGTTTGTGGTTTTGGCTGGTGCTTATGTTTATTTATTTGTCATTAGCATTACCCCAGAAAACGCCGCTGCTTTATCAAATCCGCAATTAGCAGATATTGCCAGATTTTTTGGTGATGAAACCGCTGCTGCTACAGGTTGGATTCACTTTTTAGTGATGGATTTATTTGTGGGTAGATGGATATATTGGGAAGGTCAAAAAACCGGAATTTGGACAATTCACTCTTTAACTTTGTGTTTGTTTGCAGGGCCAATGGGTGTACTTTCTCATATTTTCACAACTTGGATTTTTAAAGCATTTTCTAAAAATTCTGAAGCTGTAACAGTCGAAGAAAAAGCAGCCGTTAATTAGATACGGGTAGGGGTTTAGCACTGCTAAACCCTAATTACTAAATTAAGCAACTTTCAAACTGCGGTAATTAGCATCTAACCAACAACGTGGTAATCTTTCTCCAGAAGGGAAAACTAAACTTTCCTTTTGATAGATATCTATTTCTTGTTCTTCTTCACCTTCTTGATCTTGAGCATGGATAATATCACTATTTGGGTCTATTAACTCTTTCACATCAATGATTTTTACTAAAACGCCACTATTTTTGAGTTGTAGAAACATAGATAGAATCCCCCTTAATTATTTATAATTTTAGATTAGTAATCAGATAAATGGTTATTAGATCATGAGGGTTTAGCATTGCTAAACCCCTACCTACCGAATTATGAATTATTACATTCAAACTAATTCATTAAGTAAATCCTATTTTGAATTTCTAACTCCCGACATCTACAAAAAGTTATATTTATCGTTATATTTCTCGCTGATATTTCTCTAAAATATCAATCAAATTTACTTGACATTGTAGGGGTAATAAATCACTTAGTGGCAATTCTTTTCTACCTCCAGCGATTTTAACTGGGATAGATGCTAATATTTCCAAAACTTGGTTTTCATTAACGTTTTTTTCAGTAATTAATGGATATAATTTTTCAGCAACTAAACGGCTTATTTTAGCATCTGATAAGTGAAGATGCCATTTGGCAACATCTATATAAACATTTTCGCCGATGTCTGCTGCTAGGGCTTCTAGTAATTCTGTGGTATTAGTTTGAGTCATAAAAAATAACCTGATGATACAACAAATGCAATAATTTTTAGCCTTTTTCAGCTTGCTTCACATTATGACGCATCTAGCTAGAGTATAGCTACCACCATCAGTTACAAATACCCTAGCATCAGTGGTAAGTCTTTAGGTTGATGTGGGTGGAGTTTCTGAATAATTAGCGATCGCACTAATATAAATCAGATGCAGTAATATTACCCCTACCCAACCTAGTGTTAATGGTGTCAACCATTCCCAAGTTGTAGATTTCAAGATGTGGAAAAACCACAACCCAGAATTAACAGTAGCAGCAACGGCTACATGAAAAGCAAAATTCATCCGATCATCTAACTTCCGAAATTCTGGATCTTTGCGATCTGGTTTACGTGGCCAACGAGGAGGCATAAATAATTAATCTTTTTCAATTTGTTACGTATATTAACACATATTACTGATGTTAATATTTTCGGCGGTAATTGAACTAGATGTTAATTTTATACCTTTTGGCTTTCTGGCATCAAAATTTTTTCATCTTTTTGATAGAGGAAGTCCATAAATCTACTTGTAAAGATGTAAAAAACTATAAGGGCTAAATAAAAATGACTAAAGCTAATCCTGTTTCAGTACAAAAACACTTAAAAGGTGTTAGCTATCCTGCGAATAAAGAAGAATTAATTAAACACGCTCGCAAGCACGGAGCAGATCAGGAAGTTCTTTCACTATTAGAAAGATTGCCAGAAAATCAACAATTTGGCAATCCAGCGGAGCTAAACAAGGCTATGGGTAAGATTAGGTGATGGATTCTGGATTCAGTTGATTTTAAAATCTCCAGATTTCCCACCAGTCTTACTCACTAAACAAATTGATTCAATTTGCATCGTCTTTTCTAAAGCTTTAGCCATATCATATAACGTCAAAGCTGCTACAGAAACCGCCGTTAAAGCTTCCATTTCCACACCTGTTTCCGCTTTCGTTTTTACCGTGGCATAAATTTGATAACCAGGGAGTTCAGCATCTGGGGTGATATCAACAGTAATTTTCTGTAAAGGTAAGGGATGACAAAGGGGAATTAAATTAGCAGTTTGTTTAGCAGCCATAATTCCCGCTAACCTGGCAGTGCCTAAAACATCCCCTTTAGGTGCATTTCCCGCTTCAATAGCGGCTAAAGTTGCCGGGAGCATCCTCACTCTACCAGTGGCTACAGCTTCCCGTACAGTGGGGATTTTTCCTGATACATCAACCATTTGTGCCTCTCCCTGGGAGTCGAGATGAGTCAGTTGAGAAGAATGTGAGGAATTTGAGAAAAACTCTTGCGTCATTGGGGAAGTGTGTGTTATTATGAAATTCGTTGGTTAAGGGTGTGTAGCTCAGTGGACTAGAGCACGTGGCTACGGACCACGGTGTCGGGGGTTCGAATCCCTCCTCGCCCGTTAGATAATAATAATGAATAATTGCACAAATTCTACAACTGAGTTTGTGCAATTATTTTTATGTATTATCTTTTTAAAGCATAGACATCTTCCCCAAGGCCAAAAGCAAAGCGGAAAGATTTAGAGATATTTTGGCTGGAAAGAGTGGCAAAAATCAGAATAGCCAAAAGAGTTAAACCAGTGGTAAAACCGAACATTCCCCGATAACCTATTTGTTGAGCGATTGCCCCAAATACAGGCCCAGCTATCACTAAACCAATATCAAATCCTGTTAAAGATACTCCAAATATTCTTCCCCGTTCGTGGGGTAAGGCTCTATCTGTCATCATGGTGGAAATCATGGGAATAGCAGTACCAGAACCAGCACCTTCTATCACTGCTGCAATTAAGAACATGATTACACTGTTTGCTTGCCAAATCATGATCATGGAAACGGTGTAAGCAACTAAACTAAAGGTGACAAATAAACCCCTTCCATATCTATCAGAAGCTTTACCAGCAAACAACCTCATACTAAAGCTGGAGATAGCAGCAGCTGTAAAAAATAAACCAGCGTTTAAATCTACTCCTGTGGATTTAATATACAAAGCAATAAAGGTATGTACAGCACCTAACGCTAAACCAATGATTAGTAAAACAACAGCCGGAATAAATACACGAGGACTAATTAATGTGCGTAAAAATCCATCCTGAGCATTTTTGGGTGGTTGTTCCAGGATAGGTGGGTTAACTACAGGTAACAGACACAAGACACCCAAACTAGCTAACAAAGAAGAGTTAAGAAATAAGGCTGTATTACCTACAGATGCTTGTAAATATCCACCTAAAGCAGGTCCGATGGCTACACCGATGGGGTTAACTAGACTCATGTAACCAATGATTTCACCGCGACGGTGTTCTGGTGCTAAGTCTGCAACTAAGGACATAAAACCAGTCCCAAAAGCAGCAATACTGATACCATGAAAGGCACGAATTACCATTATTAGTGGTAATGATTTTACTAACAAATAACCAAAGGGAGCGATCGCAGATGCTATCATCCCAATTAGTAAAACAATCTTTCTACCTTTACGATCTGCTAAAATTCCCAATTGGGGACGAAATATCAACATCCCAATCGCAAAGCTACCCATCACAATACCTATTTGTTGTTTTGTCGCCCCAATGGACTCAATATATAAAGGTAAAGTCGGTAATAACGAAGCTAAACTCGACCAAAATAATAAACCTGCTGCAAATAATGTCAGCAAGTTTCGCCTTAACTCAGGTTCAAAATTATTAAAACTTTTCACAGTAGGTGTAATTGTAATGTTAAGTAGTTTTTTCTTCTATTGTTACGTTACTTAACATTTTGTGCCACCACCTCCCGCACTCGATATATTGGCCTACCTTGGGATTCATGGTAAGTACGCATTAACAATTCTGCCAAAAGACCGAAGCAAAATAGTTGTACACCTGTAACCAGTAATAACACTGCTAAGATCAATAAAGGACGATTACCAATATCTGCTTGAAAAGCGAATTTCAGAAAAGTTAGGTAAATTCCTATTCCTCCCCCAGACACCATTGAGAATAAACCTAATAACCCAAAAACGTGCATAGGACGAGTGAGGAACTTTTTCATAAATAGAATAGTTAGCAAATCCATTAACACTCGGAAAGTTCGGGAAATACCATATTTGCTTTTTCCAAACCGTCGCGCATGATGACGGACAGGTAATTCTGTAATTCTTGCCCCTTCGATATAAGCTAAAGCAGGTAAAAAACGGTGTAACTCTCCGTAAAGGTGCATATCTGCCACCAATTCAGCACGATAGGCTTTGAGAGAACAACCATAGTCGTGAATATAGACGCTAGTAGTACGACGAATTAACCAATTAGCGATTTTAGAAGGAAGTAGCCGATTTACTGCCCCATCTTGCCGATTTTTACGCCAACCGCTGACTAAATCATAACCTTCATTTAGCTTTGCTAATAACATGGGGATATCAGCCGGATCATTTTGTAAATCTGCGTCTAATGTGACAATAGCTTTACCTGTAGCATAATTAAAACCAGCAGACATAGCCGCAGTTTGTCCATAGTTGCGTCGTAAAATGACAGCTTTTAAATCAGTCCGCAATTGTGCTTGTTCCTTGAGAAATTCCGGTGAACCATCTGTAGAACCATCATCAATACAAATAATTTCATAACTTAACTCACTAGCAATGAGAGTATGAGAAATAGCTTCTAACAGTAAAGGTAAGCTTTCTAACTCATCTTTGATAGGTACAACTATGGATACATCTAGTATTGGGTAATGGGTGATGGGTAATGGGTGATTGGTGATTGGTATTTGGTATTTGGTCATTGCTAATTAGTTGTATCTGATGAATGATTTTACACGGTTTGGGAATTGACATAGAGCCATAGTATATTTGTGAAAATAAAGTATTATTGCTGATTGCTAATGTAGCTGTTTATCACTCTCCCAGCACCGCGTAATTGTTGATAGTATGACTGACTAACTTGACCACCTTGTTCCGAAAGTTGATCAATACCAATTCCGTTTCTGCCTATTTCTTTTCCTGAACTGTGAATATAACAACCTTCGCCTAAATATAAACCCACATGAGTAGCTTTTTGAGGAGTACCAAAAAAGATTAAATCCCCTGGTTGTATTTCATTAATATCAATAGTTTGAACAAAAGCTTCTTGTTGATAAGCATCTCTTGGTAGCCACACACCAACAGATTTAAAAGCTGCTTGCATTAAGCCAGAACAATCATAATTAGGTGCTACAGTCCCCCCCCAAAGATAATAATTAGTCTGCATTTTTGCAGCTTGAGTAAAGGCGATAATTTCGGGAATACGCTGTTGAATTTCTGAAGCGGAGACTACTTGAGGTTGATATGTTATTGTTGCTGGTTGGAGAAATTGTATATCTTGAATAGATAGCCAACCGGGATAATTATCTTCACATAAACAAACCGTGATAGATGTATTTTGATGAGTTGATGTGATGCGTAAATGTCTATCTGTTGCAGCTTGGGTTGCTAAACGGATACATTCAGAAGCATCATATATATTTAGATTGGTCGTACAGTAATATTCTTGGGTTAAGGAAGGTGAAATTAGAGTTTTTATAGACATTTGATTTTACAAATGAGAATTGCTGTAAATTTATCTAACTGGATTAAAATTTATCATTTTCTGGGTTTAAATCCTAACAGCCTCCATATCAAAATAGAATCTTAACAGCAGGTATCAACTTAATAAAACTCAATAATATTACAGAAAATGTAATTAGTATTTCACCAGGCAATTATTAAGTGATAATAAAAATAAATACCTCAAGATGAATATCAAACAAATTCTTAACTAATGACAATGGAGGTAGCGGGAAATGGCATACCATCATATTACATCCGACAGCACCGCATACTTGCTGATTAAAATCACTGTGATACTTTTGGCACTTCTTTTATGGTTTGTAATTACAGCCACACCGGTTGTTTAGGCACACCATCTTTTATTTATTCAGAAACAAACACCTATTCTTGACTCGACCCTATTATATTATAGGATGGACAGAGTGTTTCAAAAATTGGGGCTTTTATGGCTCGTTATACTTGTTCTTTTGTTGTTTCTGTTCCCATCGAACATATCCAACCACTGATGATACAACTCCTTCAGGAGTCTAGTTTAGATGTTCAATACTACACAGCCGAATATATTATGGCTCGTGAAATCCCTGGTCACATACCTTTTTCTAAATTGGTTACAGTAGAAGTGCTTATGGATAAAACTACTGCAACAGATACAGAAGTTCGCATGAATATTGTGATCAAAAATGAGGAATTGCCACTGCAATTAAACAACCACTGTCGGCAAGTGTTTGACTTTCTCAAACAAGAAATTGAAAATAACCGAAATTGGCAGCTAATTGAAAGCATTTCCGGTTGACTGTTGAGAATATGTAATCAGTTGATTTGGTTTCAAAATATTGGTTTTTTTTACTGCCATGAGTTTACTGAGTTTAGACTCCCCATGGGTTTTGAGTCCACTTTTTGATCAATCACAATTCAAATTTTTAGTGTAATTCCCCTGACCTCTATGGCATGGGGAATTCATTAATTACTAACATCAAATCAAAACTTGAATTTATAGCTAATTATAGCTATAAATATTATCTGCCATATCTATCATTAAATAACCCTAATAATGGTGCAAGGATAACACCAAAAACAAAGCCTCCTGCGTGCGCCCAGTAAGCAATACCACCACTTTCCATACCAATATTTGTTGGTGTTTCTAAACTGGCAAAACTGTAAAAAGCCTGTTGTAAAAACCAAAATCCTAAAAAGAAATATGCAGGAATCCAGAGAGTAGGAAATAAAATTCCCAGGGGTATAACTGTGAGAATTTCTGCTCTGGGAAAACGAATAATATATGCACCCATGACACCAGCTATAGCCCCACTTGCACCCAAGGAAGGAATGCTAGAATTTTGGGTAAAGTACCACTGTGCTAATGCTGCTAAAACACCACAAGATAAATAAAATACTAAATATTTAAAATGTCCTAATTTATCTTCTACGTTGTTACCAAATATCCACAGAAATAACATATTTCCAGCTAGGTGTAAAAGCCCTCCGTGGAGAAATTGAGAGGTAATTAAAGTTGCCAATTCTGGGACAGGTTGATTGACAGGAATTCCTGCAAAGCTTAAAGATAGTTCTCTAGGAACTACGGCCGCTAGTTGTAAAAATCCACTCAATGCTTGGGGTGAGAGACTTATTTCATAGAGAAAAACCAGGATATTTACAAGAATTAGTCCGTAGGTTATGTATGGTGTAATTTGTGTAGGATTATTGTCTTTTAGGGGAACCACTGATTTTTTCCTAATTTCCAACTACTAATTATAAATTAACTAATTTATGAGAATTTTGCTAACAGTAGTTACGTTTTTATGAATGATACACAAAAATTGTAATTTTAGGTAACTTGATTAAGTTTATATCCAAGATATGCCAAAATTATTTTTTAAATATAGTCGCAGACAAGAAAGTTAGGATATCAAAAGATGATAAAATATAGAGCCAAAACACTTTTAAATCTGTCACTTGTCAACTGTCAGCTACTATATTATCTCAGATGAGATTTTTGGATTTCTTGATAAGAACTTTCTGTGGCAACTATAATTAAATAATCTTGATTATTTAGTTTGTATTGGTTAGAAGGATTGCACATTACTTCCCCTTGGAGTCCTTTTTGTAAAGCAACAACGGTACTTTGATATGTTTGTTTAATATGAACGAATGCTTCTATAAATGGCATTCCAATTTTAGAACGAGGTACAGGAACTTTATAAAGTTTATTTGCTCCGTCTTGAAAACTTAATAAATCAGAAATAACGTAAGTAATACCATGATTGATAGCGGCTTGAGAAATTAACATACTACTAATATGACTGCTGACAATTATTTCATCAGCATGAGCTTTTTTGCAAGTATCAATATATGCGGCATTCATTAGTTCTACAATTGTGTAAACAGAAGATGCTAAACTTTCGACTATCAGAGTAGATAAGATTGTGGTTGCATCACGAGCGTTGTGTTCTAATTTATCATCACCTAAAATGATGGCAGTTTTAGCTTTATTAATATTTGCTCTGATTAAGGTTTCATCAGATACTTTACCTTTAATAAAATAGAGGTTTTCATCTTCAATAGGTTTTCTATCAATATCAGCAATGAGAATAATAGGAGCTTCTTTAAAATCACTATCTTGACGAAACTCTTTGATGATAACCTCTGCTCGATAATTCCACTCACATACAATAATATGATTTTCAAATTTGTAAGCACTCATTCCTAAATCCTCTTTTATTTTTTTGGAAACTAAAAAACTAGCTAGAGAAGCACTAAGTATGGCTAGAACACCAATTCCTACTATCATGTTGACAATAGCAACTAAACGTCCTGGTAAGGTGACTGGTGAAATGTCTCCATAACCAACTGTGGTTACTGTAACTATAGTCCACCATACAGAATCAATGATTGTTTTGTTTTCTACGATTGAGTATGTGATGGAACTAAAGATAACAAGAATGGTGATTACTAATAAAACTCGGTCTAGATTTTCCCTTTGTAAGAATTTCCATGCTTGTTTATACCAGTTTTTGTTAATCATGTTTTTGATATTGAATACTCTCAACTGCTGATTTAGTTGACAAGTATATATTTGACGATTATTTGTGTTAGTTTAATATGATACTACATAAAATATGGAGAAGCAATAAGGTATCAAAAATATAAGTAATATAATTTTGGTGTTTATTTATTGCTTTGAGACTGATTCAGTGTTTTTATTATTGGTGGTAAATTCTACAGTTGAGATGGTTTAATGATACAATTAAAATGTTGGTAATTAGGTTTTAATAATATGACTCAATTAACACCAAAACCAGGAAGAAGAAGAGGAAGAATTTTTCCTGAATTGACTTTATCCCCGGAAGAGTTAGCTAAACGTAAAGCTGAAAGAGAAGCAGAACACCAACGTTATAGGGCGATTTTTGAAAAAGTACGTCCTGAGTTGATAAAGGATCATTATGGTTGGTATATAGCTATTGAATTAAATAGTGGTGATTATGTGATTGATCAAGATAAAGAAGTTACACATCAAAAAGCACGGGAAAAGTTTCCTAATGGAGATCATTGTGTTTTTTGTTTAAATGAATTGGGAGCAGTTGGTAGAATATGATTGGGGGTTATTTCGGTGAGAGAAAGCAGTTGTTTTTTGAGATTGAATTAATTACTGCTGATGGTTTAATTTTACCTGTTGATGCTTTGTTGGATACTGGTTTTACTGGTTTTATGGCTATTAATACACAAGATTTAGATAGTCTTCAATGGGAGTATATAGATAAAGAAATTTTGCGAACTGCTCAGGGTGAAGTTAATTTTAAAAGATATTTAGGGAGGGTAATTTTAGATGGTAAGGAATATGAAGTTCCTGTTTATGCTGGTGATGAGTTGACTGAGGTTTTGTTGGGTTCTGAGTGGTTGGAGTTTTTACCTTTGGTGGTTAATTTTTTGGAGGGGGTTTTGATGTTGGGATAACTTGAGGAAACAAACCACGAAGACGCGAAGAGCGCGAAGATAAGAAAAGAAGAAAGAAGTGTTATTTTTAGTTGGTTGGTAAGTCGCGTAGATAATAAAATTGATCTTGTTTCCAGAAATCTCCTTTAATTCTTCCTAAGTAACCTGTTAATGGTGATGATAGCTCTATCAGAATTTCATATAGTTCTCTTTCTTCTAAGTTTTGAGGTGAATATTCATAAAGATATGCTATGCTAAGTTCACCGACTTTAGCATTTTTAGTAACTGTTTTTTCTAGATGTTTTTTGACGAGTTGGATAATTTGCGATCGCAATTTAATCTCTTGTTCTATTTTATCAATATATTCGTTGATTTTATCATCTATTTGACCGGGTTCTAAGTATTCCTTTAATTCAATTAAGTTTATTGCACCTGGATATTTTGCTTTTAATTCTACTAATTTTTGTAATGTCATAGCTTTAATAATACTTACTTTCCATTCTTTTGATGATTTGAGATTATCTGAAGTAGCTTTACCTGGACCTATTACTAATTTTGATGAGTTGATAAATTGTTCTCTACCTAAGTGCATTCCACCTAGTTTAATTAATTCTTCAACTGTACCACTAGGAATACTTTTACCTGCTTTACATTCACAAACTAAAGGATAAGGTTGTGAACAATATAAATCTAAACCTCCAGCACCTCCTTTATAAGCAGTTTCAACTTTAAATCCTAAAAAATCAAGGCTTTGACGGGATATATTTTCAAAGTCTGTACCCGCTTGATAGTTGCTTTTTTTCTCTTCTTCTATGCTTCTATCTCCTAATGCTGCAATTGTTTTTATCCAATCTAAATCAGAATTTAGTGTATTTGTAGTTGCTGCATTACCCCAACCTAAAAATACTTTGATGTCATTTTCTAATTGTTCTGCTGCTGGGTTATTGTTAGCTATTTGTGATAATGCTGTTTGTAATTCTGCTAGTTCAGGATGTAGGGGAGGTTCTAGGTTTTCTAATTGGTATTTACGTTGAAGAAATATCTGTTCATTTAATACTGGTTTAGCTTCAGATGCAGAAATATTATAAAGTAAAGGTGCAAATTTACCTAGTTTATTTTCAATATTAGGAATAGCTGGAATTTCATAAGGTTTATCTAAGTGATAAACTCGTAAATAGGCTAGGAAAATATTTTGATGTTTCTCTATTATTTCTGCAAATGTTTGTAAATTCCAGATGGTTAATTTAGATATAATATCTAGTGGTGCTGTTTTATCTAAAATTTGACAAAGTTCACATTTAGCCCATACTTTGATAAAAGTTATATTTGATGAAAAATTAACAGGATAAAGAGAAAATCTTTGTCCAGGACGAAGAAACATTTTGGGTAAAGCTGCTATTGTTCTTCCCTGTATTAGTGCTTCAACATCAGGGACAGGTAAACACAATGCTGTAGGAAGTGAAAAGGACTGATTCATGATTATTGAAATTAGATGTTTAATTTAATATCATCGCTATTTTCAACACTTTGAGGAATTCTCATTGGTAAGTCATCATCTGTTAAATTATCAGGTTCTTGACCAGAAGGGTCACTTAAAATTTCTCTGATTAAAGGATTATTAATAGCAATTTTTTCTTGCTTGATAAAATCAAAAATTTCTTCTTCTGTCAGTTCATATGTTCTACAATTATAGTATATCGTCGAAATAGCTAAGAGAGGTTGAATATCTTCACTTTGTAATTTTACCCATTCTCCACCTTGTTTGTGCAAAAGAGTTTTCAAACATTGTTGAGGTACTGATGCTCCAGAACTAATTTTTTTGGAGCGAATTAAACAACCACGAGTAAAATCAAATTTTTTGTAATTAATCAATCTTTTTAATGCTGCACCTATAAATTTTCCTCCAGATTGTTGTAGAACAAGAATTCCTATTTTGACTTGTCTGTTATTACCAACGACTCGAAAATTTAGATATCCTTCATCCGCTTTAGTTGTGACAATTTCCTCTACTGCTTCAACTTTCACATTTTCTAGTTCTACTCTATCTTTAGCTAAACTAATAAATGCTAACTTTAAAGCTACTACAATTGATAATTCATCTTCCATGAATGAATTAGGGTCAATATTATCTAATTCACTTTGATAGTATCCTTTTACAGGATTAACAGGAGGTGGAGTAACCCCAGGAATAAAATTTTCTGCACACCACCTTAAAACTACTCTAATAGTAGGTTTACCTTTACCAAGTTCTCTCAGCTTATTTTCATTAAATGGGTAAAGAGGATGAGGTGGTATTTGTTGATGTTCTTGATAAAATTCTTTTAACCATGTTTGCACTAGCGCAACTACATGATCAGAATTAAGGTATCTTAATTCAATTGGTTGTCTATCAGATTTTTCAGTAACCAATCTATCAATTACTGCTTCTGCTTGTGGTAATACCCTAATTTGTTGATTCCATGTATCAGGATACATTGCTAATAATACAACACCTTTTTTTAGGTTGTTATATAAATCTTTAGATAAATTAGCAATTACCTGTGCTGCTGTAAATCCATTATCTGCAATGTCAGCAATATCTAATTCATCAAAACAAATTACAGGAACTCTATAATCACTAATAATATCGAGAATTTGCCGAACATTATTTAATGCTTGATTTTCTTTGTCACTATCGGTAATATTTGGTAATCCCATTAACTGAGCGTGTGCTTCTGGTAGTTCTTTTCCTGATAACCAAAAATTTGCAGCATTAATCTGATTTGTAGAAAGTGTCCACAGAATTGCTTGAATTATATAAGGGTTGGTAATATTAGGTTTTTTTTGTTCAATGTGATTTCTTAATGTTTCAACTACTGTTGCAACTGAATTATATTTGACCAAAGATTGTTTTAATAATTTCGGAAATACACTACTAATATATTGTTCTGTAGTATGTTTCCATCCCATTGATTCATTAATTAATTCTGCGGCTATTTCTTGAAATGCCATTACATCAGGTCTAATGAATGCTCTTAAACTAGATGTAACACTTTGCAAAAATTGATATTGAATTTGATTCAAGTTATCATACTTACTCATGTAAATGAATAAGCTGTCTTCTCTTGTTTGTAATTGATGACGTATTCTACTAATAATATGGCTTTTTCCTAGTCCTTTTTCCGCAGTAATTGTAATTCCTACTGTCTGAAGTTGACCTCGATTAATTTTGTCAATTGCATCAAATACAGCATTAGAAGCATGAGAATTAATTGAAGGAACATCAGGAAAACTTTTACCCCATATTTGTTGAGGTCTAACGACAATATGTCCTGCAAATGGGTTATGAGTTTTAATTAGTTGATCAATTTTTGATGTGTCAGTAGTCATAATAATCTCAGTTTGGTGTGTGAATGTTTCAATAAAAGCTAAGATTTTTTAATCTTTCAACAGTCGAGCATAACAACGTAAACCATCTAATTCTGTACTGACAGAATCTTCTATTTTATCTGGTGCGCTATCTTCTATACTCCCTCCTTGCAGTTGAAAAATATCATTAGCTTGCATTTCTAATAACCAATCATTAAATTCTGTTCTACTAACACGCTCTCCTATTTTTCTTCTAATACGATAAATAGGTACTAAATTATTGAAATTATATTCATAATTCAACTTGTCATAAACATCCAACGCGACAGACTTAAACTCTTCATAAGAATTAATGACTTCTTTTTTAACTTCATTACCTGATGCAACTGGTGCAGCAACCACAACATTAACTGCACTTATCCACCGCAACAACGCATTAGCAGCCCAAGTACCAATAATATTTCCCTTAAATTTAAACTCACCACTACGCAAACCCGCACCCAAAACCTCTAACCCTATTGGTGACGTGAGAGTGTAACTAATAGCAGATCCCTTTTTAGCAACATTAATAGCCCCCTGTGCTTCCAAATCCTCTAAAATACCTTGATAGTCGGCCATCTTCTGACCTTTAGAGACTACCCGCTTGCTTAATTTACCCCTAGCTACCTTCTGCTCAGTTCCTCCCAAATCCCACAACGCAAGCAGCAAGCGAGTTTTAGCGTAACCCGCCTGTAAATCCTTGATTTTTGGACTCATGATTATGTATGTTAAATGACTGCAATCATTATAATAAGGATTGTAATTTTTGTGTCATTACAGCCAAAAAATTGTTTATTTTCTATATTTTGCTGATAAATAGCTCAAAATATCTAGATAAAAAGCAATAGTGAATTTACGTAATTCATAAAATTATCAGTTACCTAACCCCACAACCTCCTCCCAGCTTTCCCATTTAACCTTTCATGGGTATCCTGTAATAACGCTGGAATATCTAAATTTTCAGGACATTTCGGTAAACAATCACCGCATTCTGTACACCGATTTCCCTTCATTCCTGGAAACCAATGACCAGCATTTTCAAACATTCCATAACGATATTTTCCATAATCATTCATATCATACGCAACTGCCAAATTTCTTAACCTTAAAACTTCAGGAATATTGATATTTTCAGGACAAGGTAAACAAGCATAACATTGACTACATTTATCAGTTCCTAAAACCTGATTTTGTTGATTTTCTAAGTTTTCAAAAACTTTAATTTCTTCTAATCTCAACTCACCAACATGATCAGCAACTTCCAAAGGTGCAATTAATTCCTCTGGAGTTGCAGCACCTACACTTAAAGTAGTAATTCTGGGATCACTTAATAAAAATCGGTAATTTAATTCTAAAGGTGTGAAAGGTTGACACAGTTCTTTCAATTTATCCGGTGGTGTATAAAGTCTTCCTCCCTTATCCGCAGGAGAAATTATAAACACACCCATATCTTTTTCTATAGCTGCATCAATAGCTGAATTATGACGTTGAAAAAAATAATAATAATGCAAATTTACAAATTCAAATAAATCAGTATTAATTGCTGCTAAAATAATCTCTAAACTACCATGAGTAGAAAAACCAATATGTTTAACTCTGCCATCATCCACAGCCTTATAAACAGCTTGCATACAGCCATTTTTAGCTTCTACCCATTCTAAATGTTGTCTTGTATTTAAACCATGAATTCCTAAACAGTCTAAATAATCTAAATTTAAGCGTTGTAAAGATTCATCAATTAACCTCTCCATAGTATCAGCATCAACACAGGGAGGAATTTTCGTAGTGATATATAATTGACTTCTGGGTACTGATAAACCGCTTTTGATAGCTGTTCCTAAATATTCTTCGCTTTGACCATAACCCCTAGCAGTTTCTAGATGATTAATACCTAAAGATAAAGATTTTTCAATAGTTTGATGGGCAATTTCTACGTCACTTAAATAACGCATTGTCCCCAAAGAAAACACTGATAAATTTAAATTTGTTTTACCAAAACGTCGGTATTGCATCACAAGAAATAGGGAATGGGTAATTGGTTATGAGTTATTATTCCATGCCCAATGCCCAATGCCCTATTTTTTAACCTTCACTGTTATCAAATCGTTTAATCAAATCTTCAGGGCGAAGATTAGAAATAAATTCGCGGAAGGCTTCTTGTTCAGCTTCATCAGCATCACGATCAACAGGAATAGAAGCATCAGCTACCACTTCTTCCATCACCCAAATCGGTGTATTTGTACGTAAAGCAATGGCGATCGCATCACTAGGACGAGAATCAATCTCTTTTTTTACATCTCCCTGCTGCACAATCAAAGCAGCATAAAATGTATCTTTTTGTAAGGAATGAATAATTACCTTTTCTAAGGTCATATCCCAAGTCTCTAAAACACTCACCATCAGGTCATGAGTTAAAGGTCTAGGTGGTTTTTGATGCTCCATTGCACCCATAATAGCCCTAGCCTGATCTTGACCAATATAAATTGGCAATGCCCGACGATCTGAACTATCTTTCAAAAGTACAATCGGGCTGCGGGTTATGGCATCTAATGCTATACCAGCGACTCTCATTTCAATCATTGGCTAACCCTCTGAAATCCTTTAATTATTTGAGTGCTATGTGGCAAATAATACCCTCGATTGGGTTTTTCTAAGACAGAAGTAAACATAGGGCTTTTCTTCTCTATAATTGCTTCTATTAAACTCCGAACTTGTAGTGAAAACCAGAGTAGGTCAATCTGTTCTCCCAAAATAATAGTTGTCTTACCCAAGTATGCCTTGAGATTGATGTTAATGTGGCAATGTTAATCAACTGATAAAAATTCACAAAATTATCTAGAAAGTTTTTACATTTTTAGTAGGAATTATCAGTTAATTTCCGCCAAAATTAACCAATAAAAGCAGTCAAGAGTCAGGAGTTAAGAGTTCAAAAGTAAGAATTACTAAACTTTTGTTTCTTGCCCATTCCCCACAGTAAAAAGCTGACTACTGAACTGTTAAGTCTGGGAAACGTCCGTTAATAGCTGAATGCTTACATAAATAGAGTTAGACTGGCAGAAAAATCATGTTTACAGGATTAATTCAAGGATTAGGTACAATCAAACCCCTATCTAATAATTCTTGGCAAATTACTTTTGTCAGTAAGTTAGATGTAATTATGCAAGATTTAGCTTATGGCGACAGTGTAGCGGTAGATGGGGTATGTTTGACTGTTGAGGACATTTTAAAAGATGGTTTTATTGCCACCGCTTCACCGGAAACCCTGCACCGTACCACTTTAGGAGGAGAACAAACCCAAGCCCAATATGTCAACCTAGAAACATCGCTGCGAGTGGGTGGTAAAGTTGGCGGTCATTTTGTCATGGGTCATGTAGACGGTATGGGTCAACTAATTTCCGCAGAACAGACGGCTACATCTTGGGAAATGACCTTTGCTGCACCTGATGCGATCGCCCGTTACATCGTTCCCAAAGGTAGCATCGCCATCAATGGTATCAGTCTCACTATAGCCACATATCAACCAGAAAACTGCCAATTTTCAGTAGCAGTCATTCCTCTGACCTATTCAGAAACAAACCTCAGTTGTTTAAATCCAGGTAATTGGGTGAATTTAGAAGCAGACATCCTGGGTAAATACGTGGAAAAGTTCATTTCCCCAGGAAAAACACCTGATCAGGAGGAAGTTACACCCGCATTCTTAATAGAACACGGGTATTTGTAGGTTAGGGCATGGGGCATGGGGCATTGGGCATTGGTAAAAATATTCTCTCCCAATCACCAGTCCCCAATCACCAATCACCTACCTAGCCTGTGCAGTTCTGGTGCTATACAACAGATTGCTTAATCCAGCTTGTAATTTCACACCAGGATCAACAGCAACCCAACCGTTAGCGGTGAGGTGACGAACTTCAAAATGTAGGTGAGGGCCTGTAGAATTTCCAGTGCTACCAACTCGACCAATTACAGTTCCTGGTTCTACCCATTGACCGGGACTAACCAAAATTTCTGACATATGACCGTAAAGAGTTTGTTGGGCAGAACTGTGGTTAACAGTAACTGTTAAACCATAACCACCCATCCAGTCAGCAGTTTCCACTTGACCTTTAGCCGCAGCCAAAATCGGTGTACCTGTAGGCGCTCCCAGGTCAGTACCTGCATGGAAACGGCGATCGCCTGTAATGGGATGTGTCCGCCAACCAAACAGAGAAGTTACAGGTGATGCAACTGACAAGGGGAACATCACTCCAGAACCACCACTATAGGCAAAAGCCTGACTATAGGGAACTTGTGGCAACACCGCAGCTAAAGCAAAATCGTAGGATACATTACTAGGACGGGGTGCGACATTACCCTCAGCCATAGGCGCAGGTAAAGTCCCAAAACTAGGAGCGACAGGTGTAGAACTCACCACTGTAGTTGAGGAAAACTCACTGGCTTGAGGAATAAAGCGATTCTGACGATAAGCAGTTTTTGTATGACTGCTAGAATCAGTTCTGGCAGAGCGCCATGTCTGATTACTGTTCACCGCCGCAGCAACAGCCTTAACCACATTACTCTGAGGTTTGGGGCTAGATGTTGTCGCCACCTTCTTTGTAGTCGTGGTTATAGCTGTAGCTTTAGCCGTAGTTGTAGCTGTAGATGGTACTGTCTTCAAACTAGCAGTTTCACTTTTCTTGATCCAGCTAGGAGCAGACTTTTGAGGTGCATCAGCCACACTAGGAGTTGCTGGAGATTTTTGACCACAAGCACCAGCGGCAATTTCTCGTTTAGAGAAAATAGCTTCACAACCTGTAGAACGTTCTGTCACAACTACAGAACTAGGTGGTTCATATTTGCTATTAGCAGGACTTTTGTATTCTGTCGGATCAATGTAGGCGTTATTGTAATCTTTTGCTTTCCTGGTAGTTGCACTGCCAGTATTTTGATTATTTTTAACTGGTTTAGCAACTTTTGCTGGTTTTGCAGGTTCTGCTTTAACAGGAGTTTCCGCTTTTTTAATCTGTGATTTTTCTACCTGGGGTTTGCTAGTTCTCAGAATCACCGCAGGTTGAGAATTTTCAGCTTTTGGCTGAGATTTAGGCACAGATTCTGTTGTTTGAGAAACTTTTGCTTGATTAAGTTTCTGTTTGAGTCTAGCTTGCCGTGCCGCAAAATCTGGTTGTGATTTAACTGCTACTGGAGTAGTTTTAGCTTCTTGTTTTGCTTCTGTAGCAACTTTTTGGGGTTGGGAATTTTCGATAGTGGGAACTGCTATTTCCACTGGTGATTCCGTTTGAGCAAATACAAAGCCACCACTCAAGAGACTAACACTACTCAACCAACCAAGGCTTTGGGCTGGTAATGTAGACGCAAAACGTCTGTTTGTTAAACTTTGAGTCCGCTTTCTGGGGATTTTATGGGCAGATTTATCGGGCTGCGTCATTTTTTCTCTCAGTTGTTTGTGTAATAAGTTTACAGAAATGATATCTATGGTTTGCTTGTTCTCAAGGGAGAAATTTGTAGCCAACCCGGAAGTTAAACAGAATTTTTACAGTAACCTAAACTGATTGTACCGGGTTCTATAGAAATTTCTGGTGTCATCAATTTGTTATTATCATCTTCAGTTATTTTTAACCTCAGATTTCCTTGGGGTGACACGCCAATCACAGTACCTAAAAGATTATTTACATACACCTGATCACCCATGTTTGTAAGTAAATTCAGATAACGAGACAATAGTATGCTTATTCCTTCGTGATGAAGACACTTGAGACCGGATTCTATTCCTAGTAAAACGGTAGCAGTAAGCATTTCTAGTCCAGACATTGGGTGAAAGTTTTGAGTAGCTTGCCACGATTTTAAATTGATGCCAGTTTCTGGAACTGGGTTGACCCAGTTAATACCAACACCAATTACTGCTTGGCTAATTTGTCCTTGACGAACTTTAGTTTCTGTTAAAATTCCGCCTAGTTTACGACCATCCAATACTAAATCATTAGGCCATTTTATTCCCACACTTACGCCATAATTTCGTAGTTGTGAGGTGATTCCCCAAGCACTAGCCAATGTTAACTGATAATTATTGGTAACTTCTAGTTTAGGGGCGATCGCCACCGACAGATATAGGCCACCAGTAGGAGATATCCACTCTCTCCCCCATTGTCCTCTCCCTGCGGTTTGTTGGGTAGCAATTACTACACAGCCTGGTTTTGCTCCTTGGTCAACTAACTGCCATACCTTTTGATTAGTTGAGGGGAGATTGTCAAAAAGATGTATGGAAAATGGTAAATATGGATGCTTACGCCCTAAGTGTAAGAAATTTTCTAAAGTTTGTTGATCAAATCCCACAGATATTCACCTAAATCCCATTGTTCAAGTTAGCATTGATTGACAGTTGTAAATTTTGATTGAGGTTTGATAAAAGATGCACACTTGGAACTGGCAAAGTTGGCAAGGGATGTCTTACCTAACTTGTAATCTTTTAAAATCTTGGCCTCATGGTTTTTTTACCCGTCAATACTGGCCACGTTTACCCCCAGAATTAACAACAGCACTACAACCAGAAGCTGTTACCTATCGTTTGAAACAAGTTCATGGTAATACTGTTTTGACACCTCAAGAAGTAAATGAGTTTTTGCACAGTAGCAATGATGAATTTGCTTCGGCAGATGGTTTAATTAGTCAAGAGCCTTTACAGGCTGTTTGGGTAGCCTCTGCTGATTGTACACCCGTGCTAATTGGTGATCTTAAAACCGGACAAGTAGCAGCTTTACACGCAGGTTGGCGGGGTACAGCAGCGAAGATAGTCCCCCAAGCCGTTACCAGAATGCAATCTCAAGGCAGCAATTTACAAGATTTGCGATTTGCTCTAGGCCCGGCGATCGCTGGTGAAGTTTACCAAGTTTCTGTAGAAGTGGCAGCAGAAATTGGCAGCACAATTATATCACATCATGACTCGAATACAATAGTTACAGCTTTACAGGATTTACCTGACTCGCCTTTACTACCAGATTCAGAACCGGGAAAGATACGTTTAGATGTCAGAAAAATTAATCATCTACAATTACAGCAATTAGGAATTGATGCAGAACAAATAGCGATCGCTCCCTACTGCACTTTTCAAACTCCAGAGTATTTCTTTTCCTACCGTCGGCAAAAGGAAAAAAAGGTGCAATGGTCAGGTATTGTCAGTCTGTAAAATTATCTCCCACTGTAAGCTTTATTGCTCATTAGAAATATATTTATCATCTCTGCAAGAAAAGGTAAAAGTAACTCTATAAAAATCAACATCAGTTATTACTCAAATATGATTGTTATTCACCTTTTCAAACATCAATAATCTTGTATGTAGGGCTTGCTGACAGGCAACTATTGTTGGTATTTATACTGAGACAAAAAATTAAGAAACCGGGTACTATTTACATGAGACATCAACTATCTTGATCGAATTATCAAAAATCGAGATATTTTAATGTTTATATAAAGCAATGCGTTACAAAAAAGTTGAAGAGCTACCTACCCAAGTATTTACACCTCTTGTCAAACCGAGGACACAAATACCTTTAAGGTTTAAATTTACTATAGCAGTAATGATATCACTAATAATTGTCATGAGTGTAGGAGTTTGGAACTTATCTAGAATTCAAGAAAATGCCTTTAGAAAAGAAGCTCTTAACCGCAGTGAATTAGTATTAAATTTTGGAAAAGCCAGTCGTAATTATGTAATCAATGAACTTAGTCCAGCCATAGAAAAACATACAGATACAATGATTTTGGAAGCCCAATCTCATGGTTTCACCACAAGTAGAATCTTTAAAATTTTCAACCAAGAAATGCCAGAATACATATATAGGCAACCTGCTTTAAATCCTATGAATTCTGATCATAAAGCAGACGAATTAGAATCAAAAATTATTGCCTATTTTCAAAGACATCCCAATATTACTAGAAAAACCGGATATAAAAAATATGGTAACGAGAAATTATTTTACCTAGCCAAACCAATTATAATGGAAAATAGTTGCTTAAAATGTCACGGTAAACCAGAAAATGCACCTAAAGAAATTATAGATAAGTATGGAAAAATAAACGGTTTCAATTGGCAACTTGGTGACATTATCAGCACGTTAATAATTTATGTACCTACCAAAGATTTACTAAATCATCAAACTTCCATGTTTCAGGTGGTTATCTTTACATTTATAGGTTTAACAATTGTCCTCATTACTCTCATCTATTTACTTTTTGATAAATTAGTTGGTAAACGCATTGATCAAGTTTCTCAAGCCATGACTCAAGCTGCTTTACATCCCGGTGTTACAGTGAGAATTAAAGACAAAGGTAGAGACGAACTGGGAATGATGGCTAAAATATATAATGAAATGGCTAATTCCCTTGACGATGCTTACAACAATTTAGAAAATAAAGTAGCTGTGAGAACAGCAGAAATAGAAAAAACATTACAAGAATTACAAATTACCCAAACCCAATTAATTCAAGCCGAAAAAATGTCCAGTCTCGGACAACTTGTAGCAGGTATTGCTCATGAAATTAACAATCCTCTCAGCTTTATTTCTGGCAACATTAATCATGCAGAAATGTACACCCAGGACTTATTAAAATTAATCGAACTTTATCAAAAAAACTATCCTCAAGCAGATCCTAATATTCAAAAATATATGCAGAAAATTGACCTAGATTTTATATATGAAGATTTACCAAGTCTATTAAATTCAATGAAAATTGGTAGTGATCGCATTGATCAAATAGTCTTAAATTTACGTAATTTCTCCCGTTTAGATCAAGCAGAAATGAAACCTGTCAATATTCACGAAGGAATTGATAGTACCTTAGTAATTTTACAACATCGTTTAAAATCAAACTCAAATCATCCTGATATAAGCATAATTAAGAAATATGGTGAATTACCCTCAGTAGAATGTAATGCAGGACAAATTAATCAGGTACTTATGAATATTATTAGTAATGCCATAGATGCTTTAAATTCTCAGTCTGAGAATAACCAAAAATTTGATTTTATCCCTAAAATTTTGATTGAGACCACAAGAATTAATACTCAATTTGTACAAATAAACATATCAGATAATGGATCTGGGATGACCGAAAAAGTAAAATCACAAATATTTAATCCATTTTTTACTACAAAATCCATCGGTAAAGGTACAGGATTAGGATTATCAATTAGTTATAAAATTGTTGTTGAGAGACATCAGGGATCAATTTGCTGTGAATCAGAACTAGAAAAGGGAACAACTTTTTCTATTCAACTACCCATTCAACAGATTAAACAGAATATAAGTGTTTAAAAGTTAGCTATAAACTAAAAACAACCAAATACATAAACAACTTAAATCCCATCAAAAACAATCAGAAAATATTTCTATATAATTGGTATTATTTTGATTTTCATGTAAAATTAAAATAAATCATTCATCATCAATTAAATAAAAAACCTGGGAATCATCAAATCTGGTAAATATTCACTTAAACAAATTGCCATCTCTAACTACCATGATAGAACCCACAGAAAACAAAATTTCCTGGTTGGATGTATCTGATGATGTTAAAAAACTACTAATATTAGCATCCCAAACCTGGGAAAATACAGAAGAATCCGAAAAATATATGCAGCAAGCAATAGCTAAAACAGGAGAAAATACAGATGTTTTAGTGGCAGCTTATAGATTTTTTTATTACAAAAATAATTATGTTTTAGCACTGACAACAGCAGAAAAAATAACTGCTAAAATCAAAGAAATGGAAAAATTACCTGATAACTGGGAAGAACTGCAACCGATCCTCATTCAACGTCAAGAAGAAACCAACATCAGATTATTCCTAAATGCTTATGCTGCTTCTGGTTTAGTATTAGCTAAATTAGGAAACATAGAAAAAGCCAAAGAAATCAGTACCAAAATTAAAAGTATTGACAATAAAAATAACTTTGGTGCAGGTATCCTCTTTGAGATTTTAACCCGTCCCCCCGAAGAAGAAGACGAATAATTCATAATTCGTAATTACTAATCAATCACAAATCACTAAAGTATGAATAACTGGTTCTCCACACAAATTCCTAGTTCCGCATTCTCATTATCCAGTAGTAATAAAATCATCTTTCCAGAACTTCCTGAAACTCCTACACAACCATTAGTCCAATTACCAAAGGCAAATCCGCCGATACTTTTTTTACCGCAAAGTTCACAGCTAAATTTGTAATTATAGGTATTACTAATTAAATTTAAAATTATGGAATGTAAGGATTGGTTTATTCCTGGAGATGGACAGTATCAACTTTGTAAATCAGCCAGAGAATGGGATTTATTACGTGAAAATTATCGGCTATATCGGTTTTTAACAGAAGTAGAAGATGTACTGATTAATGTTGAAGATGAATCAAATTGTTTACCAGAATTAAGAATATTAGTTAGAAGATTAATAACTAATTCTTACTGGGTACAAACCCAAAACTTAGAACCAGATCCAAAAACCGGTGTATCTGTTTTATTATTGTATGATGAATTAGGATTTCCCCTAACTGTACAGACAGTTACCTTTGCACCAGGAACAAAATCTAACATTCATAATCATGGAACATGGGGAATAGTTTTAATATTAAAAGGTCAAGAAAAAAACACATTTTGGCGTAGAAAATCTAATCCAGAATTGACTGATCAAATAGAACAAGTTGGAGAACTAAATTTACACCCTGGAGACTTAATTAGTTTTACCCCAGATACTATACATCAAGTTCAATCAATAGGAGAAGAACCCACAGTTACATTTAACATTTACGGAGAAACAGATTCTCAAAAGAGATTTGAATTCGACATCATTAATCATATTGCTAAAAAATTTTGAATTTAGCAGCCAAAAATATAAATAACAGACTAACGTAAAAAACATAGAACCATAAACTCATTATTTATCTGTGTTCATCTGCGTACCCTTCGGGAAGCAAGCTACATCTGCGTTTAATTACTAAACATCGAAAAATTCAACAAAAAACCCACAGGAGAAACACCAATGGCCAGAGTAATTTTCTATGAAAAACCAGGCTGTAAAAACAATACTAGACAGAAAGTATTACTCACAGCCGCAGGTCATCAAGTCATAGCATATAGCCTATTAACAGAACCTTGGACAGTAGAAAGATTAAAATCATTTTTTGGCGATCGCCCCGTCATAGAATGGTTCAATAAAGCCGCACCCAGCATTAAATCAGGACAAGTCAACCCTGAAAATATCAATGCAGAAACTGCCTTGATCATGATGCTGAGAGATCCCCTCTTGATCCGTCGTCCATTATTAGAAGTAGGAGATCAAAGAGAAATAGGTTTTGATGTTGAAAAAATAGACGCATGGATCGGTTTAAAACCCGTAGATGAATCATTCCAACAAATGAGTGAAAGTCTCATGCAGCAAGACTTACAAGGTTGTAGTCACGGTAAAAACCACCACCATGATCACCCAGAAGGTAGTTGTAAAAACAACTCTCAACAACAACACCAGCACTAAAAAACTCAGCTAATATTTTCCACAACAGTAGGTTGGGTTGACGCAAGGAAACCCAACATTTTCCATGACAAGATGTATGTAAACTGTTAACTAACCCAAAAAATTATCAACATGAGTCCATTACCAGACTACCAACCCAAACAATTATCCGTCGGTCCCCTAGAAGCAGAAATACTCAGCATCGTTTGGGAACTAGGTTCAGTCACAGTCAAAGACGTACATGATCGCATCCTTGCCGATCCTAACCGTGAACTAGCTTACACCTCTGTCACCACAGTTTTACGCCGACTTACTGAAAAAGGTTGGTTAACTTGCGATAAACAGGGAAAAGCCTTTTATTGGCGGCCATTACTCACCAAAAAACAGGCAGACATGATCAAAGCCCATGATCAACTACAGCGGTTTTTAGCAGTAGGAAACCCCGATGTTGTAGCCGCCTTTGCTGATAGTTTAGATGAAGCAGCTAGTGAACAGATAGAAGCGATCGCTAAACGTATTCAAGCTGCACGTCAAGCCAAGGGAGAAAAATAGGAGAAAAATAATAATTATGCACCTACTCATGATTTTCACCGCCATTACCATCGCTTACTGGTTAAGACATTCAGCCAGCATCCCCGATGGTAACTGGTATTTACGATGGCGTAAAACCTTATTTTTATTTCTCTTCCCTCCCCTACTCATCTTTATGACAGTCACCGCTGTGGTTTGCATGGGTACACAAGGAAAAATGGGAGGAATGTACACAGGTTCCTCCAGTTACATCATCGCCTTAATTTTCCTCAGTTTTTTTAACATCCTGGCATTAAAACAAGCCTTTCAAGGCTGGAAATCCGTAAAATCTGCCCGTGAATGTCCACAGATAAATCTTGCAGGTAAACCAGTCAGACTCCTACAAACAAAAGCCTTATTTGCCGGTCAAATGGGTTTTTGGCAACCAGAATTAGTCGTTAGTCAAGGACTACTAGAAACCCTCTCACCTTCCCACCTAGAAAGCGTTTTAGCCCATGAACAAGGGCATTATCAGTATAGGGATACATTTTGGTTTTTTTGGCTTGGTTGGATGCGTTCCTGTACAGCATGGTTGCCAAATACAGAACCTCTATGGCAAGAACTGTTAATGTTAAGGGAATTAAGGGCTGATAGCTATGCAGCATCCCAAGTAGATCCCCTCACATTAGCAGAATCATTATTGTTAGTTGTCAATAATCAACTCCTAACCTCAGATGTATGCTGTGCAGCTTTAGGTTCTTCGGGAGTAGACCGTTTGGAAAAAAGAATAGACGCTTTATTAACAACTCCAGAACCAACTTCAGAAATACAAATGCAATCTTTTCATATCTTTTTCTTAGCCTTTCTACCTTTGGTGACAGTAGTTTTTCACACCTAGCAGATGTTCCCTCCACCAGATGATAGAGGGATATATTAAAAAATCAAAAAGCATGAAGTATTAAACTCCATGCTTCTCAAAAAATACTTATTAACTCCCCAGGCCGGATTCGAACCAGCGACCAATCGATTAACAGTCGATCGCTCTACCACTGAGCTACTGAGGAACGCTCTCAACGTTTACTATAATAGACTTAAAAAAAGATGTTGTCAACTACTTTGGGAAAATTTTTGGGATTTTTTTTAAATTAATTTTTGACTCCCTTAACTGGCAGCAGAAATATATAATCACTTATACAATTTCTTACAGGCTAAAGCCGCTCCCAAACAGGAGTCTAGACCTTTGGGCATAGAGTGAGCTACAATCCTAAACGCAATTGCGCTAACTTCTGCCTAGCCTTAGCATCAATGGCATTAGCCAAAAATCTACCTTTGGATTGTTTGCGGGATTGATATCTATGACGCATTCGACAAGCCGTAGATTCAACTTCACCGCACAGTTGTTGCGCTGACAACCATTCCGCACCGTACCCCTGAACCATTAATTGTTGCGCTCGGTCTGATGTGGCAACAATGACGCGAGAAATCAAACATTGTGCAACTTGCTGACGCAAACCCGCACAAGCTTTTTCTATGTAAGTATCTGCTGTCTGTCCAAACTCTGTGTAATGAACCGTGAGAAAGTCTGTAATCATTTCTCTATTACTAGCAGTGTTTTGATATTGAGCATCAAAAACTATTTGAGTTTCATATCCTTGGAAGGCACTATAATTAGTCATAGATTCGACTAATTCAGCACGTGCAACTTCTAGTCCAGCATGATCACGGGTTTTTTGCAAGCAAGGCCAAGCGCCTATAATATTGTAACCATCCACTAATAAAAGGGATGGAATGATAGAACGGGGCATCGTTTTTAATCACAAATATCTAGAGTTAACAAAAATCATTCATAAGACTTATAGTAATTGAAGCATCGCTTGTAACACTATGTTACAGAGAATAAAAAATATCTTACACAGCAAAAATAAACCCTCAGACAGAGGGAAAAAGTTAATAAAAGTACCTATTCATCAGGGTTATATTAATTTTCGATATAAAAATAAATAATTCTTATATATTTAATTGGTGATAGGTAATTGGGGAACTGCTCATATTTGCTCATATCTATATTACTTTTCTCCACCTTCTTTCATTAATAGTTTTTTCAGCCGTTCAGCCTCCCCAGCATCCACCAGAGAACCCCTATCTAATAAGAAAGCACCATCACAATAATTCAACTCATCTAAACGGTGAGTCACCCATAAAGCAGTAATACCGCGACTTTTGACCAAACGACGCACACTAGCCACCAAATCTAGCTGACTATCTGGATCTAATAACGCAGTCGGTTCATCTAATAATAAAACTTCACAGTGACGAGCGATCGCCCCAGCAATTGCCACACGTTGTTTTTGTCCGCCAGAAAGAGCATAAATAGGCCGTCGTTGTAAAGACAGCAAATTCACAGCCCCTAAAGCCTCCTCAACCCTAGCTCTCACCATAGTCGGAGGTAATTTTTCTTCCACTAACCCAAAAGCCACATCAGCGCCAACCGTAGGCATAACCAATTGATGATCAGGATTTTGGAATACAAAACCAACCGGGGGAGAGATGCCAATTTCCCCAGATTGAGGAGTTAATAAACCAGCTATTAACCTCAAAAGAGTTGACTTCCCGCTGCCATTAGTCCCCAAAAGCATCCAAAATTCGCCTCTAGGAACTTGTAGAGAGCAAGATTTAATTACTTGCTCCCCACTAGGCCAAAAGAAGTTCAAATTATTAACTTCAATGCCTACTGCTGTCATGTTTATACCTTGAGTTACTCAGCAGCAGTGAACGCAGCAAAGCCAGGTGGTTTACCACTGCCACTAGCTGCACCATCTTTCTGCGAAACTTGTACTCCCGAAATTTCACTAGCCCGAACAGCCACCTTTTTTTCAGTTTTGCCTTCACACTTGAGTTCCACAATATCAGGATTGCCAGAACGCATAGCCGCCAAGATTAGCTGGTAGACAGCTTCTGCATCCTCAGCAGACTTACGTTGTACTGAAATTGGAAAAGCAGTATTTTTGATGCTTAAGTCTATGGTAAACATTGAGAGTTAATTACATTTCACAGATTGTAGGACTAATTCTAGCGTTATTAGTCATCGGTCATTAGTCATTGGTTATTAGTCATTGGTTATTAGTCGTTGGTTAGTTATTTTTTTACCAATTACCCATTACCAATTACCCATTACCAGTCACCAAGATTAAATTTTATCTCCTATACCGCTGGAAAAATTAGAGAAAATCACTTATTATGATTAGAGACAGTAAAAAATTGTAAACTAGATTGACAATCTGGTTAACTTTCTGTTTATGGAAATTATGTCATAATCAACCCATAGACAGATAATATCCGTACTTATAATATTTGGAGATTTTTCTCATGACCATCGCAGTTGGGCGCGCCCCCTCAAGAGGGTGGTTTGACGTACTAGACGACTGGTTGAAGCGCGATCGCTTCGTATTCGTAGGTTGGTCAGGAGTATTACTATTCCCCTGCGCCTTCCTAGCACTAGGCGGTTGGCTAACTGGTACAACCTTCGTCACCTCCTGGTACACCCACGGATTAGCATCATCCTACCTAGAAGGTGCAAACTTCTTAACAGTGGCAGTATCCACACCAGCAGACAGCATGGGACATTCCTTATTGTTCCTGTGGGGACCAGAAGCCCAAGGTGACTTCACCCGCTGGTGTCAATTGGGTGGCTTATGGCCATTCGTAGCACTACACGGTGCATTCGGATTGATAGGCTTCATGTTACGCCAATTTGAAATTGCCAGACTCGTAGGCATTCGTCCTTACAACGCCCTAGCATTTTCAGGTCCGATTGCGGTATTCGTCAGCGTATTCTTGATGTACCCCTTGGGACAATCTAGCTGGTTCTTCGCACCCAGCTTTGGAGTAGCAGCAATCTTCCGTTTCCTATTATTCCTGCAAGGTTTCCACAACTGGACACTAAACCCCTTCCACATGATGGGAGTAGCAGGGATCTTAGGAGGTGCATTACTTTGTGCCATCCACGGTGCAACCGTAGAAAACACGCTATTTGAAGACGGTGAAGGTTCAAACACATTCCCCGCATTCAATCCTACCCAAGCAGAAGAAACCTACTCCATGGTGACAGCAAACCGTTTCTGGTCACAGATTTTCGGGATTGCATTCTCCAACAAACGCTGGTTACACTTCTTTATGTTGTTTGTACCAGTAACAGGCCTGTGGATGGCATCCGTAGGCATTGTCGGTTTAGCATTAAACCTGCGAGCTTATGACTTCGTGTCCCAAGAATTACGGGCAGCAGAAGACCCAGAGTTCGAAACTTTCTATACCAAAAATATTTTGTTGAACGAGGGTATCCGTGCTTGGATGGCACCTCAAGACCAACCCCACGAACAATTCGTATTCCCAGAAGAAGTATTACCACGTGGTAACGCTCTCTAATTTGATGATGGATTAATCTCATCCTTTAAAATTCATCGTTTTTAATTTAATCAACTTCCCCCAGGCAAATAGTCTGGGGTTTTTTTATTTTTCAATCTTGCTAAAATAATTTTATGTGTTACGATGATTTTAGGTTAAAAACCCAGAGTTTTTTGGCTCTGCCTTTTTGAAACTAAGACCGTTTAGGCAATAAGGAGGTGATGCCCATGATAGAAAGTAGTATACGCATGGGTCATCAGGTTGCAGTTAGCCGGCTGTGCGCCGGGGCTGTTCTCTAATAGTTAGCCTTAGTCATCCTGAGATACTAAGTTAGCTCAAGTAGCTAGGCTAAAAGTCGGAGTTCCTTCCGGCAGTCTGGTTGCAACCTGAAGACCCGCTAGACCGCCCTAAGTTAGATCAACCGATCTGAATTAGGGCGGATAGTTTTTTATATATACAGCAGAATTCAGGAGTCAGGAGTGAAACTAGCTTGGTGTCTAGGTTTCAATTTTGATTCTGTACCTTATTGATCTACACTCTGCTGTATGTAGAGGGAATTTTTATCTAAAAATACATAAAGAAATTAAGCTTTGAGATATAGCAATGGACAAGGCGGTTAGGATATTAAGCAGAACTAGAACTTAGACACTGAAAGACTTCTAGCTCTGTCACCGTGGCGTAGCACCTGTTCCCTGTCACCTGCTATATATTCTACATAAATTTTAGGTTTTAATTTTGTCTTCTTATCTTTAGAGTTATATATTTGACTGTTTAATCAGGTTTAATCTTAGCAATACATAATTTAAGCAAAATTTATGTAATAACCAATAACTCTGTTTATAAGGGTTGAATATTATCCAGCATTCAGAAATTCCAAGCCAACACAACAAGGATAAACAGGTGAAAATAATGGTTTCAGGCTTTTTATATTTCTGTAAACCAAGAATATAACTTATATTGAGGGACTAGTCTTGATTATTCATCTGACATATCATATAATATCTAACTATAGTGTGGAAGTTTTTACATAAGCTAATTGCATGGAATTTTAATGATTCGTTAATCAATTATTAGCCTTGTGAAAACTAAGATTATATTAGGGGCAGTTATGCCTCGATTCACAGGTATCAGTTGAGATGTCGCATTTCTGGTAAATAAATACGACACGAACGGCTATCTAAAAAATATGGTGTGAGGAGTAAAGGTGAAGATGTCTAATCTCTTGTGGAAATCTCTAATTGTTAGCCCAGCAGTGTTAGGGGCAACAATATTAGTATCTGGAACTGCTATTGCATCTCCAAGTGGCAGTGTTGAAGTAGCACCAGAAACAGATGTAGCGCAACAACCTGTAATTCTGGCTCAGAAATTAGATCAAGTTCAACGCTACAGTAACGAAGGTAATACACAATCTCAGGTAACATCAGTTTCTCAATTTTCTGATGTTCAACCTACTGACTGGGCATTCCAGGCTTTACAGTCTTTGGTAGAAAGATATGGTTGTATTGCTGGTTATCCCAATGGTACATATCGCGGCAACCGGGCGTTAACCCGTTATGAATTTGCTGCTGGTTTAAATGCTTGTTTAGATAGAGTTAATGAATTGATCGCCACAGCTACCGCTGATATGGTGACGAAACAAGATTTAGCAACTCTGCAACGTTTACAAGAAGAATTTTCTGCTGAATTAGCAACCTTACGTGGTCGTGTAGATGCTTTAGAAGCACGTACCGCTGAGTTAGAAGCTAACCAGTTCTCTACCACCACCAAGTTACAAGGTGAAGCAATTTTTGCTGTTAGTGACTCTTTTAATGGTAATCCTGCTGGTAAGACTGTTTTCCAAGATCGTGTACGTTTGAACTTGCAAAGCAGTTTCACTGGTAGAGATATGTTAAATACCCGTTTAGCTGCGGGTAACACAGGTGGTTTTGGTACAGATGGTACTAGCCCCTCTGGAGAAACAACACAAACCTTTGATGTTGGTAGCACTGGAACAAACAATGTTGTTATTGACAAATTAACCTACGAATATCCTGTTGGACCTGCACAGGTTTACATTGCTGCTACTGGTGGTCAACACAGTCATTATGCAGCTACCAATAACCCTTACTTCTTCGATAAGACCGATGGTGGTAATGGTTCTTTAAGTACCTTCAGTTCTGAAAACCCCATTTATCGAGTTGGTGGTGGTTCTGGTATTGCTCTGAATGTACCTTTTGGTCAAGGTGGCGGTATTCTCAAACCTAGTTCTGTGACTTTAGGTTATTTAGCTTCAGAAGCTAATGATCCTAATGCGGGTGCTGGTTTGTTTGATGGTAACTATGCTGCTTTAGGTCAGTTAAACTTCAATGTTGGTAATCGCATTGCTTTAGCTGCTACTTATGTACATGGCTATCATGGTTCAGGTAGTACCTTGTTTGACTCAGGTCTAGGTCTGACAAATAGAGGAGGAGCGCCTGTTGGTGTGGTTGGTACTAATGCGGCTAATGGTCTGAGTGCATCCGATGCATCTTCCAGTAACTCCTACGGTATTTCCGCAGCTTTCAGACCCAGTGATAAACTTTCCATCAGTGGTTTCGTTTCTTACCATGATGTTACGGGCTTTGGAGCTAATGATGATTATGAAGCTTGGTCTTATGGAATGGGTGTAGCATTACCTGACTTTGGTAAGAAAGGTAACGTTTTAGGTGTCTTTGGTGGCGCTCAACCTTATTCCTTTAACAATGGTGCTGCTGGAAATGATATTCCTTACCAAGTAGAAGGTTTCTATAAGTATCAAGTTTCCGAAAACATCTCTGTTACTCCTGGTGTAATTTGGTTGCCCAATATTGGACAAAGCAGCAACAATGAAGATGTATTTATCGGTACACTGAGAACTACTTTCAGCTTCTAAGTCAGAAAGTTGAAGTCAGAAAGTTACAGCTTATTTCATTTGGGTGAGGTATATAAGGGCGGGCAAGATGCCCACCCCACAAGAATTTGATAGTTTTTGTACCTCATGTATCTGTAAACTGCTGTCAGAATTTAGTTAAAACTTGAGAGTTTAAACATTTATTTGTACCCGCTTTGTGGCGGGTTTTTTGTTGCTGATTAAATAAAAGTACAAACCCCACTGGAGAACCGGAGTATACTATAAATATGAACAATTTTGATAATTTATCATTTTTCTTTCATCCTTACTCTTGATCCTTTATTCTTAAATAGCAGCCTGTGGAATTATCTTGTAAATCTGAATACGCAATTTTGGCGTTGTTAGAAATGGCAACTCATTATGAAAATGGCGAACCGATGCAAATTCGGCAAATTGCTACTCAACAAAATATCCCTGATCGTTATTTGGAGCAGTTATTGGCTACTTTAAGACGGGGGGGTATTGTGAAAAGTCAACGAGGTTCAAAAGGTGGCTATTTGTTAGCGCGAGAACCTTGGAAAATTAGTGTTTTTGATATTTTGGAATGTTTAGAAGGGTTAGATGTTAAAGCTGGTGAAGAAGACAGTAACCCTAAAAGTGTAGATAGTTCGATTATAGAAGAAATTTGGCAAGAAGCTGGTCAGGCGGCAAATTCAGTTTTACAAAAATATTCCCTTCAGGATCTCTCTGAACAGCGAGATTTACGAAGACAGTTAGATATCATGTACTACATTTAAAGGAATCATAATTTATCATGCGGATTGCTAAAAATATTACACAATTAATTGGCCGGACTCCTTTGGTGGAGTTAAACCGTATTCCTCAAGAGGAGGGGTGTGTTGCACAAATTGTGGTGAAGTTGGAAAGTATGAACCCTTCAGCATCGGTAAAAGACCGCATTGGGGTAAGTATGATTAATGATGCGGAAGCTGAGGGTTTAATTACTCCTAGTAAGACGGTGTTGGTTGAACCAACATCAGGAAATACGGGTATTGCGTTGGCTATGACTGCGGCGGCTAAGGGGTATAAGTTAATTTTGACAATGCCAGAAACCATGAGTTCGGAACGCAGGGCGATGTTGCGGGCTTATGGGGCAGAGTTAGAATTGACACCGGGTATTGAAGGGATGAGTGGGGCAATTCGCAAGGCGCAGGAAATTGTGGAAACTACACCCCATGCTTATATGTTGCAACAGTTCCGGAATCCTGCTAATGCTAAAATACATAGAGAAACTACAGCTTTGGAAATCTGGGAAGATACGGATGGCTTGGTAGATATGATTGTGGCGGGTGTGGGTACTGGTGGTACTATTACTGGTGTAGCGGAAGTATTAAAAGCTAAAAAACAGGGTTTTCAGGCGATCGCTGTTGAACCAGCTAACAGTCCAATTTTATCTGGTGGTAAACCAGGTCCCCATAAAATTCAGGGTATTGGTGCTGGTTTTATTCCCCAAGTTTTGAATGTAAAATTGATTGATGAAGTAATTGCTGTTACTGATGAAGAGGCGATCGCCTATGGTCGGAGATTAGCAAGAGAAGAAGGTTTACTATCGGGAATATCTAGTGGTGCGGCTTTATGCGCTGCTATTCGTGTTGCTCAACGTTCTGAAAACCAAGGACGCTTGATAGTAGTAATTCAACCTAGTTTTGGTGAAAGATATCTAAGTACACCATTATTTCAAGACCTATAGAACCCATTTGGAATCTATCTAACCAGTTGCTAATTTTTTGTTTACCCCAAACGAGGACGAATCCCATAATTCCTATACCGCAAATAATCCCGTAAAATCCGATCATGGTCAAAGCATAAATTCATCGGAATACACCAAGGTTCAAAAATACCCACACCCTTAGCATCATCACCCGCCACAGGTTCACCGGTTGCAGTAGCCAAAAACACAATACTAATCGTGTGCTGGCGGGGATCACGACTGGGATCAGAATAAACCAGAAACTGCTCTATTAACTCTATTTGTAGCCCGATTTCTTCCTCAGCTTCCCGTCTTGCTGCTACTTCCAGCGGTTCACCATAATCTACAAAACCGCCGGGAATAGCCCATCCTAAAGGTTCATTGTGTCGTTCAATTAGAATGATCGGACGGTGAGGTTTATCAATTAATTCAATAATAATATCAACAGTAGGTACAGGATTTCTATAAGCCATCATTGTTAATTAGGTAAGGATCTAAGTCTGAGTATGACTGAGTTCTTGTAATTAATCTTCTCATTTCTTTACCATATTTCCTATTTCTTCATGAATACCAAATATCAAGCCTGAGTATGTCATGATAAATGCGATGTCTGTCTTTTAAATGATCGCCTTTTGTAATACGGTGCGCGTAATTGTTTTCTTTTATATTTTAGGTTAATTATGCCTTTTCCTAGATCAAGCGGAATTTTACTCCATCCTAGTTCCTTCCCCAGTCGTTTCGGAATTGGGGATTTAGGTTTACAAGCCTATAAGTTTATTGATTTTCTCAAAAATAGCTACCAGCAATATTGGCAAGTTTTACCTCTTGGGCCCACTGGTTATGGTAATTCTCCCTATATGTGCTACTCTGCAATGGCAGGAAATCACCTGTTAATTAGTCCAGAAAAATTGGTTGATGAAGGTTATTTAGTAGAAACTGATTTTGCAAACTTGCCAGTATTTTCCACTGATAAAGTGGATTTTGAGCAAGTTATCCCCATCAAAATTAATCTCCTCAAACAAGCCTGCGAAAAGTTTAAAACCGATGCCACAGCTATTCAAAGAGAAGCATTTCACACCTTTTGTAATACGAGAGGCTACTGGTTAAATAATTATGCTTTATTTATGGCACTCAAAGATGCCAATAATGGAGCAAGTTGGTACAAGTGGGAAAAAGAATTAACTCAAAGAGAACCAACAGCATTAGCTAAAGTTGAACGGGAATTAGCCCCAGAAATATTTTATTACAAGTTCATTCAATATGAATTTTTCCGTCAGTGGTCACAACTAAAAAATTACGCTAATCAAAATGGTGTAGATATTATTGGTGATATCCCCATTTATGTCTCCCATGACAGCGCTGATGTGTGGGCAAATCCGGAAATTTTTGCCTTAGATGAAGAAACAGGAGAAGTGGCTTTAATGGCAGGAGTACCACCCGATTATTTTAGCGCTACAGGTCAATTATGGGGCAACCCGGTTTACAACTGGGAAGCTTTGCAGAAACAAGATTTTCAATGGTGGGTACAACGGTTTGAAGCCATGCTGGATTATGTAGATATAATTCGCATTGACCACTTCCGGGGATTTGAAGGTTATTGGGCTGTACCTCAAGGTGAAGAAACTGCTATTAATGGGGAATGGATTAAAGCCCCAGGAGTAGAATTTTTTGAAGTTATTAAACAAAAATTGGGGAAATTACCAATATTAGCGGAAGATTTGGGAATTATTACCCCCGAAGTAGAAGCATTGCGAGATCAGTTTGAATTTCCAGGGATGAAGGTATTACATTTTGCCTTTGGTTCTGATCCTGGTAATCCGTTTTTACCTTTTAATTATCCACGTAATGCAGTAGTTTATACTGGTACTCACGATAATGATACGACTGTAGGCTGGTTTAATACTACGAATGATTACGAAAAGCAAAATTTGTTGTTATATTTGGGATCTATCAGTCCTGATGGCATAAACTGGAATCTCATTCGTTTAGCTCTCAGTTCCATTGCCAATCAGGCAATTATTCCTTTGCAAGATGTTTTAGGATTGGGAAATGAAGCCAGAATGAACTATCCGAGTACGGCTGAGGGTAATTGGGAATGGCGTTATCGGGACGGTGTTTTAAGTGAAGAATTGGGCGATCGCCTAAAAAATCTTACCCAACTTTACGGACGCGCTCCTATTAATTCCTGATTAATAGTTGATGAGTACGTAGTATTAAACAACAGATTTTACGCCGTACTCATAACCTACTGCTGAGGTAAAAACTGGTTTAACTAGGTTTACTAAAAAGTCTCTTCTTGAAGGGGTAGGAGAATGGTTTACACCACGCTTCGCTATCAGCAAACCGTAACTAAATCACCAGACTGCGTGCAACATGACTAGATTGAGTGATGTTAAATCAGCTATGTTTTTTCATAGCAGAAATTTTTCTGATACGCATTTTGCGGTTCAGTGGTAAATTCTTTATTCATTTCAAAATTAACATCTAAGTAAGTGATCAAGTTTTAAGATTTGACTTTATTCGCAATCCTAATTTCTCCTGATTTTCCTTGTTCTCCCATTTGCTTGGGTTGTTCTTGATTAATACTCATTAACACACTACCAGCATTATCAGTGATGACTGTCAATTCTTCCTTAGCTTTCCAGTTACGATGCGATCCTTTTGGTAAAACTCCTTCAAACTTTGTTTGACCATCAGTAATCACACGAATCCAAGATGATGATTTGAAAGTGACATCAATTTCTACCGTTTTAAATGAGGAAGTATTAATCTCCGTTTTTATTTTCTCTAAATCTGCTGCTTGGAGATTCTGAGATGTGAAGTCCGAATTTGTTTGTACCTTGAGTTGATTTTGGCTGTTATTTGCTTGCAGTGCAGTTTGGTTTAACAACTGGGATAAACCATTGACAGAGCAGAAAATTACAAAAATGTATAACAAATACAGATGTATGGGACGTAGTTGCAAAAATGGTTCAGACACTTTATGACTCGGTAGACTCACCTTGTGAAAACCTACAGGAAAATCACTAGCAAAATCTATTCCCCTGAGTCCCAATGCGTCAGCAAATTGCCTGATCAAACCCTGGGTATAAATTGGTTCTGGTAAATCTTGTATATCACCTACCTCTATAGCGTTCAATAATCTACTGGGAATCCTTGTAATTGCTACAATTTCATCTAGTGATAAACCTTTTTTTTGCCGTAATTCTGCCAGTTTAGCCCCTAATTGTGTTAATTTTGCTGATTGTTGTTCCTCTATTGACGGTTTATTGAGCTTTTCTGCATTGTTTCTGAGCCATTTCATGATTTTTATTGCACTCCTTAGTTTAGTTTAATCATTAATAGATATCCGCTTTATCTGGTTTTTTAAAAAAATAATCTCTTCTGGAGTGAGATGACGATATTCACCTACACCCAGTGAAAATCTGGTTTTTGGTGTTTGTAATTCAATCGAACCGATCGCAATACGATGGAGTTGGTATACAGGATATCCTAACTGTTCAGCTACACGACGAATTTGCCTATTCCTCCCCTCTTGTAGAATAATTTCTAATTTACTATGGGTTGCCAATTCTTCAATTAAACGTACTTTTGCAGGTCTTGTTTGTCTACCTGCGAGTAAAACACCTTTACGCCACATCTTCAGAATTTTTTCTGGGGGATGTCCTTTAACCACAACATGATATGTCTTAGAAATATTATGTCTAGGATGAGTGAGGGCAAATGTCAAGTCCCCATCGTTTGTGAGTATTAATGCACCCGTAGACTCTGCGTCTAAGCGTCCAACTGGGTGAATACCTGAACCATTCTGTAATTGTGGTGGTAGTAGATTTAAAACAGTCGTCCTTCCTTGGGGATCATAACAGGTAGAAACTACTCCGGCTGGCTTGTGTAGTAAGAGATAAATCAAAGAGGGTCGCTGTTCGGCACAAATAGGTTTACCATCAACATAGATAGTATCTGTTTGGGGATCAACTTTTTGACCTAAATGTGCCAGAGTTCCGTTTATTTGTACCCTAGACTGCTTAATCATTTCCTCAGCTTCACGCCGAGAAGCAATACCCCATTGAGAAATTATTTTTTGTATCCGTGCCTCCATGCCAAAATTTCTTCTTCCTTTATTAGTTGTCAACTGATATGATTGGGGATTATTAGATTTAATACCAAAAATTTAATCATCTCATTTACTGGTCATTTTCCAGTTAATAGTTATCACTATTAAGTTTAATAAAAGTTTAAGAACATTGATTTTTGGGCAAACATAGCCATTAATTTTGTTAGATGACAGATCCAGACACCTCAACAGCAAATAACAAAAGAGTACGATTAGTGACTAAAACTCTCACCGCTGCAATTAAGCTATGGCTGAGAACACAGTTGGATCAAATATCTCAGATGGAAATTGAGATTGGGGCAAGCGATCGCCAACTTCTTGCCGGCAATATTCCTGTAGTATCTATTTTGGCAAAAAATGCCGTTTATCAAGGTATTCATGTTACCAGTGTTGAACTGACAGCTAAAAATATACAAATAAATATCGGAGCAATACTTAAAGGTAAAAGCCTAAGATTATTGGAAATAGTACCTATAGTTGGTGAGTTGATAGTAGAAGAACAGGATCTGAATAATTCCCTATCATCAGAACTATTATCAACAGCTTTAAATGATCTACTATTTAAACTCTTACCAGAAATCAACGAAAACTACCAGCCTACTGCCTGGAAAAAAATTACCATTGAAAATCAATTGTTAACTCTTTTTGCCATCTTACCATCTGAAGGCAAAAATACACATCTGGAGATAGAAGCTGGTTTGGAACTTATTAACACTCAGGAAATACAACTAGCACCAATTACAATTAAACGCAATCAAGTAATTATCTTAGAAAATAACTCTGGATACAACATAGACCTGGGAGCAGATGTTGCCCTTCAAGAAATAACCTTAAATTCTCAACAATTATTATGTAGTGGGCGAGTCAATGTAAATCCATAACTAGAAAGATAATAAGTAATTTTTTGCTGTTAAAAGTTTAAAAATTAAACAAAAAAAAGCCCTTGCAACATTGCAAGGACTTAAAAATATTAATTGGTTGTCAGTGATAAAAAGACTAGCAACACCTAGTCAAGATCATTCATGGACATAACTGGTTCGTTCTCACGATCCAAACCTCTTTCAAAACCACCAGCAGCAGCACGAGCGCGTCCTGCGTGCCACAGGTGGCCGATGAGGAAGAAGAAACCTAATACAAAGTGAGAAGTAGCCAACCATGCACGAGGAGATACATAGTTGAAAGAGTTGATTTCGGTAGCCACACCACCTACAGAGTTCAAAGAACCCAGAGGAGCGTGAGTCATGTACTCAGCAGCGCGGCGAGCTTGCCAAGGCTGAATATCATTCTTAACTTTTTCTAAGTCAAGACCATTAGGACCACGGAGAGGCTCTAACCAAGGGCCACGGAAATCCCAGAAACGCATGGTTTCACCACCGAAGATGATTTCACCAGTCGGAGAGCGCATCAAGTATTTACCAAGACCTGTAGGACCTTGAGCAGAACCAACGTTAGCACCTAAGCGTTGGTCACGGATTAAGAATGTCAAAGCTTGTGCTTGAGAAGCTTCTGGACCAGTAGGACCAAAGAACTCACTGGGGTATGCAGTGTTGTTGTACCAAACCATGACGGAAGCAATGAAGCCCATCAAGGAAAGAGCGCCCAAACTGTAGGATAGGTAAGCTTCACCAGACCAGATGAACGCGCGACGCGCCCATGCAAAAGGCTTAGTGAAAATGTGCCAAATACCACCAGCAATACAAATGAAAGCGATCCAGATGTGACCACCTATCAAGTCTTCCATGTTGTCAACACTGATGATCCAACCTTCGCCACCGAAGGGAGCTTTGGTGAGATATCCAAAGATAACAGCAGGGTTCAAAGTGGGGTTAGTAATCACACGAACATCACCACCACCAGGTGCCCAGGTGTCATATACACCACCGAAGAACATAGCCTTCAGAACCAACAGCAACGCACCACAACCCAAAATGATCAGGTGGAAACCGATGATGTTGGTCATTTTGTTCTTGTCTTTCCAGTCATAACCGAAGAAAGAAGAGTATTCTTCTAAGGTTTCTGGACCACGTACAGCGTGGTAGATACCACCAAAACCAAGAACAGCGGAGGAAATTAAGTGTAATACACCTGCTACGAAGTAGGGGAAGGTGTCAATAACTTCACCACCTACACCAACGCCCCAACCTAATGTGGCGATGTGAGGGAGAAGAATTAAGCCTTGCTCATACATAGGCTTTTCTGGGATGAAGTGAGCAACTTCAAATAAAGTCATTGCTCCTGCCCAGAATACGATCAAACCAGCGTGAGCAACGTGAGCGCCCAGCAGTTTACCAGACAAGTTGATTAAACGAGCGTTACCTGACCACCAAGCAAAACCGCTTGATTCTTGGTCACGGCCGCTACCGACAAGGGATCTATTAGAGAGCGTTACCACGTGGTAGAACCTCCTCTGGGAATACGAATTGTTCGTGGGGTTGGTCTTGAGGTGCCATCCAAGCACGGATACCCTCGTTCAACAAAATATTTTTGGTATAGAAAGTTTCGAACTCTGGGTCTTCTGCTGCCCGTAATTCTTGGGACACGAAGTCATAAGCTCGCAGGTTTAATGCTAAACCGACAATGCCTACGGATGCCATCCACAGGCCTGTTACTGGTACAAACAACATAAAGAAGTGTAACCAGCGTTTGTTGGAGAATGCAATCCCGAAAATCTGTGACCAGAAACGGTTTGCTGTCACCATGGAGTAGGTTTCTTCTGCTTGGGTAGGATTGAATGCGGGGAATGTGTTTGAACCTTCACCGTCTTCAAATAGCGTGTTTTCTACGGTTGCACCGTGGATGGCACAAAGTAATGCACCTCCTAAGATCCCTGCTACTCCCATCATGTGGAAGGGGTTTAGTGTCCAGTTGTGGAAACCTTGCAGGAATAATAGGAAACGGAAGATTGCTGCTACTCCAAAGCTGGGTGCGAAGAACCAGCTAGATTGTCCCAAGGGGTACATCAAGAATACGCTGACGAATACCGCAATCGGACCTGAAAATGCTAGGGCGTTGTAAGGACGAATGCCTACGAGTCTGGCAATTTCAAATTGGCGTAACATGAAGCCTATCAATCCGAATGCACCGTGTAGTGCTACGAATGGCCATAAGCCACCCAATTGACACCAGCGGGTGAAGTCACCTTGGGCTTCTGGTCCCCACAGGAACAATAAGGAATGTCCCATGCTGTCTGCTGGTGTGGATACTGCCACTGTTAAGAAGTTTGCACCTTCTAGGTAGGATGATGCTAATCCGTGGGTGTACCAGGAGGTGACGAAGGTTGTACCAGTTAGCCAACCGCCTAGTGCTAGGAAGGCGCAGGGGAATAGTAATACTCCTGACCAACCTACGAATACGAAGCGATCGCGCTTCAACCAGTCGTCTAGTACGTCAAACCACCCTCTTGAGGGGGCGCGCCCAACTGCGATGGTCATTTAACTAAAATCCTCTTGTTTACTAAAATTGCGACGTTTTTTAAGACAGGATGCTGTTAAAGTTTTTATGCTTTCAGCTACTGTCATGAGGAATTAAACGTAATTTTGACATTCTTCGCTACCTTTAGGTAACTAAGATGCTCTGAGATTTTATCACCTAGCTATTGAGGCATTTCTCAGAATTATGCCATTACTGCCACCACTTTCTAATCATTTAGCCTGTGGTAACTTAATGATTCTTAACTTATCACATTCATCAATTTTTAGCCTGATGGAATAGGTGAATTTAGTTAATTATTGAGAACGTTAAATTTATAAATGTATCATAATTTTAACAAAATGATACAACTTGTCTCATAAATATTATAACTTGCAATACATATTGCTCAACCAAGAGAATGTTAGCTTGATCAGTAAACTGCCCTGGAATGCTGAAATTGTGGGGTAGTTTTATCGTCAAAATGGTAAAATTCACTAAAATCTCTAACACAAGACTCATCATCAAATCAAAGAGTAACAGTTTTGTGGCTACAAGTCTGATCACCCTAATTTTTAAATAAAGATTGAGGCATAAGCTTGAGAAAATGTATCTTTGATGGTTTAGGTGCAGTTAAATTCGAGATCCATCTCTCATTAACCATTTCCCAGTTTGCAAAGAAAATCTCACGGTCTAAGGTAGTTTAAATGACGACATCAACAACGATCAATAAAGGCGATAGCCTGCTGCATCAAAACGTTCTCGGTTCTCGTCGGTTGAGTAACTACTGTTGGGCAGCTATTGTGACTATGGGAGCATCTGGCTTTTTGTTGGCTGGTATCTCTAGCTATCTCAGAGTCAATTTACTCATTGTTACTGATCCGACTCAACTGGTGTTCATACCCCAAGGATTAGTAATGGGTTTGTACGGTACAGCGGGTTTGCTGCTATCTTTATACTTGTGGTTAGTTATTTTATGGGATGTAGGCGGCGGTTACAATGAATTTAATCAGGAAACTGGTAAATTTAAAATTTTTCGCTGGGGGTTTCCTGGTAAAAACCGTCAAATTGAAATAGAAAACCGCATACAAGATGTACAGTCTGTTCGCATCTCTATTAAGGAAGGTTTGAATCCCCAACGCGCTCTTTATCTCAAGGTGAAGGGAAGACGTGATATTCCTCTCACTAGAGTGGGTCAACCTATGTCTCTAGCTGAATTAGAAACCCAAGGCGCTCAGTTAGCTCGCTTTTTAAGCGTACCCTTAGAAGGACTTTAGGAAGTTTGGATTTTAGATGTTGGATTGAACAGAGGTTATTCGTAAGTAAGGGAATAGGGAAAAGGCAAAAATAGGCAAAAATTATGATTGTATTTTTCCCCATTTTCCAATCCCCAATCTAAAATCCAAAATTGTTAAGATACTCTGGTTGAGTAAATAATTATCAATGCGTTTAAAATTTTCACAATTTTTAGTGCTTTTTCTGATGATTGGTGGTTTGATGTTGGGGGGATGTTCAACAGAACAGGTTTCTTCTAACACATCTCCAGCTTCTACAACTACCTCTAAGGTAACGGAGACAAGCTCCAATTCAACAGCTAAAGTGACAACTGTATCAGAAAATAAAAGTGAGAGTATTCCAGGAATGAAAAATTTACCACGGCTCGACGGTAAAGCTACTGTAGTGATGACAGTTAAAGGTAGTCCAATTACTATCGAAGTTGATGGTGATAATGCTCCTATTACTGCGGGAAATTTTGTTGATTTAGTCCAAAAGGGCTTCTATGACGGTTTAACATTCCACCGGGTTGTGCGTGATCCCCAGCCTTTTGTTGTTCAAGGTGGTGATCCTCGTGGAGATGGTACAGGTGGTTATGTAGATCAAAAAATTGGTACTGAACGTCGCATACCTTTGGAAATTAAACCAGAGGGTGAAGATGAACCTGTTTATGGGCAAATAATTAAGAAAAAGCCTGTTTTGACTCATAAATTGGGGGCAGTAGCTATGGCAAGATCCCAAATGCCTGATTCTGCATCTTCTCAATTTTATTTTGCTCTTGCGGATTTAGCATTTCTAGATAGCAACTATGCTGTTTTTGGTTATGTAACCGATGGGTTTGATGTGGTTAACCAAATTCAGCAGGGTGATAAAATTGATTCTGCTAAAGTTACCCAAGGGGCTGAGAATTTAAAGACTCCTGAGTAGTTGGTAGTTAGTAGTCAGTGGTCAGTTGCAAATATTGACTGTTGACTACTTTAATCATTGATCATTTATTTTCTGAAATATAAAAAATCTAAACTTGGTTAGGGTTGTTGTTACTGGTATTGGTTTAGTTTCTGCCTTGGGTAATGACTTGGCAGATAGCTGGGAAAATTTACTGAGTTGGAAAACGGGAATTAAGTTACACCAACTATTTCCAGAATTACCAAAAGTTCCTTTAGGGCTAATTTCAGATCAACCATCTAAATTAAATGTTTTAAATCACAGTGTGGTTAATGATGCGTTGGAGGATGCAGAATTAACAACTCCTCTGTCTGAATGTGCTGTGGTCATAGGTTCTAGTCGTGGTTATCAAGGTTGTTGGGAAGATTTAGCACGACGAATGTATGGTAATGATCCCAATCCAGAATTGTTAGGTTTAGACAACTGGTTAGATACTCTACCCCAGATGAATGCGATCGCAGTGGCTAGACAAATTGGGGCATCAGGCACTGTTTTAGCACCGATGGCGGCTTGTGCTACGGGTATTTGGGCAATTTCCCAAGCTGTCATGTTAATCCAAACTGGACAATATCAACGGGCGATCGCTGGTGCAGTGGAAGCACCTATTACTCCTCTAACTATCTGCGGATTTCAACAAATGGGAGCTTTAGCAAAAACAGGTGCCTATCCTTTTGATTTACACCGGGAAGGTTTGGTTTTAGGTGAAGGTGGGGCGGTGTTTGTGCTGGAATCTGCTGAGTTAGCAAAGCAACGTCAAGCTAAGATTTACGGGGAAATTTTAGGTTTTGGGTTGACAGCAGATGCTTTTCATGGTAATAAGCCCGAACCGGCAGGGAAAAGTGCGATCGCTGCTATTAAACAATGTTTACAACGTAGTCATTTGCAACCGCAGGATGTAGATTACATTCACGCTCATGGTACTGCTACTATTCTTAATGATAAGATAGAAAGCAAAATTATACAGTCCTTATTTCCTCCACAAGTAGCAATTAGTTCTACTAAAGGTGCTACGGGGCATACACTAGGAGCTTCGGGAGCTTTAGGTGTTGCATTTTCCCTATTGAGCTTACAGCATAAAATACTACCCCCCTGTGTGGGATTACAACAACCAGAATTTAACCTAAATTTTGTCAGCAAGGCAATAAAACAGCAAATGCAAACATCATTATGTTTTAGTTTTGGTTTTGGGGGACAAAATGCTGTGATCGCGTTGGGTTCTAGAAATTCGTAAATTTATCATTATGTCACTTTCTGACTTTTATTCCTAATAAAGAGTTCTGAACAGACGTAATATCAATAGATAAAAATCCCTATGAAAAAGAGGGGATTTTCAAATATTTTCGCCCTCTTTTACAAATTACTGCTTTGGTAATTGAGGCTGATTCTCTGAATATTTTGCTACCAAAGCTGACATAGAAGGATTATACAACCGCAGATAATTCCAGTAATTACCAAACACTAAACGGACATAATTTCTAGTTTCACCAAAGGGAATTTCCTCTACAAATTCATCAGGATCTTGTTTTGGCATAGTTCGCAACCATTTGGCAACATTTCCTGGGCCTGCATTATAACTAGCGATCGCCAACATAGAATTATTGCTATATTGTTGATGAGTATGATCTAAATACCACGTACCCAACATAATATTATCATTGGGATTTTCCAAATCTAAATCTTTGATATTCATCCCAATTTGTGGGGCTATCCATTCTCCCGTCGTTGGCATTACCTGCATTAAACCAGTTGCACCAACTACAGATTTAATCTTAGGTTGAAAACGGGACTCTTGCCGCATCAAAGCTGTCACCAATAAAGGATTTAAATTACGTTTAGTAGACCATTGTTGTATTTCTTGAAAATAAGGAAAAGGATAACGGGCTTGCCAATAGGTTATTTGTTGACTTAAAGCTGCATATTCTGCCTGTTCTTCTGGTGTTTCTCGATCTTCTAATTTAGAGATAGTTGCAATACCAATGAGATTTTGACCCCTGGTTAATTGCATCAAACCTTCTGTAAATTGTTCATTTACCGTAGGTTTACTTTTGTTTTTAAAATCAGTTTCCCACTCATACCAAGCATCTCGATCTTGTCCTAATAAATACAACTCTTTAAAAGCATCAGAACCCGCAGGAGGTACTGGTCGCTGCCGAGGAACAATTTCAGGATTCATCAACCGGACATTACTAAAATCACCCACATCTAAACCTAAAATACTGGCAGAACGCCAAGCATAATAGGACTGAGGAAATTGACTTAATACATACTGATAAGCTGTACGTGCATCTTCCGGTTTACCTAGTAAAGTTGCCCATTTACCTACCCAAAAACCGGCTCTGGGAGCTAAAATACTATGCTTATTTTCTGTGACTATTGGTTGGGCCCATTGCCATGCACCTGCATAATCTTTATTCTTGGCTTTATCCAGGGCATTTTTCCAGCGAAATTCCGCAGCTTCTTCAGAATTACTATACTGACCTAATAATAATTTCCAAGTGGTATTAGCAGACTCATTATCTTTTAAAGATGCTAATCGTTTAGCCTTTTGTTCTAATGCTTGGGGTGCTGTCTTAGGAAACTTATTAATAATTTGATCTAGATAAGGGATGGCAGCTTTACCAGTAGCAAGTTCAGCTAGTCTTAATAGTGCTGTTCCTGTTTCTTCATCATCAGGAAATTGTTGTACCTGTTGTTGATAAATAGTAATTGCTTGATCTCGTTTTTTATCTATCTGTAAACCCCTAGCCCGACGGTAGAGATTTTTAGCTGTTTGGGGTGCTTTACTGTAAGCATTGGCAGCTTTAGCGAATTGGTTATTTTCCCAATATACTGAACCAATCAGATCCCAGTCTGCTGCTGTCAGTTGTGGTTGCTTTGCTAACTGATCTAAAATTCCTACAATTCCCGGTTCGTCAGCTGCATATTTGGCCAGAATTAATTGTAATTTAGGTTGATTTGGGTTTTCTCGTAAGCGTCGGCGGATAATTTCCCAGGTGAGGGGATGGGAAGGAAAATTAGCGATCGCCTGATCATTTATTGTTGGTAGTCCGATCAAATACATAGCTTTGACTACCACTGGTTGATCTGGATATTCTTTTAAAACTTTTTGGCGCAGATCCGAGGCTTTGCCTTTATCACCCACCATATCATGGGCTTGGGCTTGTTTGAGTAAAATATACGGTGCTAAAACGGGGTAATCTTTCTCTAAACCCGTCAATAAATCCAGCGCTTTTCTACCTTGATCTGTTTCAATATAATCACTAGCTAAAAGATAACGTGCTTTTTCTCGATCTGGAGAACTACCATTTTCAGCAATTTCTACTAACTGTGCTGCTCTTTCTGGTAAAGATTTAGACGATAAATTAAAAACGATTGACCGTGATTGATTGATTTCAGCTATTTTTCCAGGCTGACTCTGACTCAAGTTCAACCATTTATTCAGGATTTTTCCAGCTTCCGGGGCAGCAAACATACCCCCAACTAAAAAGGCACATAGCCCCGCGCCAGCAATCAGAACAATTTGCTTGTTGTGTAGTTTCTTTTGCATGAATACCCGCTTTTAGCCTAAAGTCTGGAAAATCAAAATTTTGATCGGTTTCTTGCCACTTTAACACTACTCGCGGAAAATGTTATCAATCCTAAGAATTTACTATTCAGGATATTTTATCAACAAATAGCAAAAATTGCAGATCAACAGATGTTTTCAAATTTAGTTATTTTGCTAATAACTTAAACGAATCACAAAAACCACTGATACTTTTAGTTAGATATTTTTGCTTTGCTTGATCGCTTTCTGCACTCACTTGATATAGTCTATTTCTTACTAAAAATATTCTGTGCTTAGTCACTCTTTGTCCTGGTTTAGTATAATTTATCTCTTTCCCTAAATAACCATCTAAGGTGATTTTTTCTTCACTGATAATCGTTCCCTTTGCACTGTCTAAAGCTGTATTTTTACCAGTATCTATTGCCTGTTCTACAAGATTCTTCTTGATTAAGAGGTCAATATATTCCTGTGGATAATCAATATAAGCTACGGTATATTTAGTACCCTCCTCTTGACGCTCAACAGTAAACATATTAACTTCTATTTCACCTGTTTTAGTTTTCACTTTTTGTGTGGTTTCAGTAGGTTGACCTGGCATTAAAATCTTAAAACCACCTGCCGTTGAAGAGAATACAGACCAAATAGATTTTACTTCTGTTTCTGCTTGGTTAGCGAACACAGGTTGAGTGATGATAAAACCACCACATAAAATAGATAATGCGAGGCTGAAAGGGATGATTTTAAAGTTCATATATAAACAAGGTTTTGATTGCTGAAAGCTGACTTACATTTTACCTAATTCGGGAGTTTTACCTTTTAACCCAATCATTAATTTTAGGGAAAAGGTTTTTAACATTGGGACTCGTTTCATTAACCATAAACCCAAGCGACGGACAACTACCACAGGTAAGAAGTTATTAGAAAATACTCGATCTAATAAATCAGTAAAACCTAAAATTGCTAGATTTTCTTTTTTCCGCCAACTTTGGTATTTTTTGAGAACTTCTATTTTACCAATATCTGCACCTGCTTGGTGTGCGGTTTGAATAACTTCAGCTAAAGCAGCAGCATCACGAATACCTAAATTCAAACCTTGTCCACCGACGGGATGACAGTTGTGTGCAGCATCACCAATTAAAGCTAAACGGGGAAGAACATAGCGATCGCTTTGCATTAATTGTACCTGAAAAACAAAGCGATCGCCTAACAATTCTAATTTACCCATCTGTTCCCCATAGCGTTTAGTTAATTCCGCTAAAAATTCCTCATCACTCAAAGCACACAAAGCTTTAGCTTCCTCATGAGGTGCAGTCCAAACAATCCGACATCTGTTACCAGGTAAAGGTAAAATCGCAAAGGGACCACTAGGCCAAAATTTCTCATAAGCTGTATAGTTATGTGATTTTTCTGGTTTTACAAAAGCAACTATACAAGATTGCCAATATTTCCAACCTTTAGTTTTAATTCCCGCAGCTTCACGAATTCGAGAACGTGAACCATCAGCAGCGACTAACAACTTAGTTTTAATTTTTTGTTCTACACCATCAACTTTAATATTAACAGTAACTAGATCATTTTCAGTTTGTGTATTTAACACTTCTGCTGGACATAAATAAGTGACATTTTGACAATTTTGGACAAACTCTTGTAAAGGTTCTAAAAGTGCAAAATGTTCAGCAACATAACCTAACTCTGGTGTTTTTGTGCTAATATCAGCGGTTTGAAATTTCACCACATCGGGATATTCAGCATCAGATAAAAATACCTGTCTATATTTAGCAATCTGGGGTAAAATTTTATCCCAAATACCGATACCTTGGAAAATACGCGCTGATAACATATGTACAGCATAAGCTTGACCTTTAGATACCGCAGCAGATGTAACCCTAGCTTCAATCAACAATATATTTAAACCAGAGTTTTTCAAAGCAGCGGCCAAGGTTAAACCAACAATACCACCACCGACAATCACTAAGTCATAGTCATATTTGCGGTTGTCTGTGGTTGTTTGGGGAGGGGTGAGAGTTTGAGTAAGTGACATTGTGAATATAGATAAAGGCGTTTTACTCTTATTTTTACGCAAGTCTCATAATAGAGCAAGATCAGGGAAAAACTTTTTTATAACCTTTGTTATAACCTTTTTTATAAATAAACTTGTGTCTGATCGCGACATTTAATAGGATAGTTATACCAATTCTGTGTAAAGTTGCGCCAAATAAATACCGTAGATACGTTCCATGGAACATCTCTCCATTTGCAAATAAAGCGCATCCTCATAAAGAAATAGTATTAGTCTGTTTTATGATTACTTACTATTAAGTATATTTCATAAATATGTTAGGATAGGAAGTAGTTATGATCAAAATTATAGTAAAATAATGACTCAAATCAATGACATATATTCTCTGTATGAGGTTGATAACGAGAAATGGTTAGCAGCAACCATAACAATGTTAAAAGAACAGCAGTTAGAACACCTCGACTTAGAGCATTTAATTGAAGAATTAGAAGCCATGAGTCGTCGAGATAAATTGACAGTTGAGAGTTTTTTAGAACAAATAATTAGACATTTATTACTCTTACAATACTGGAAAAGTGAACATCAATATAATGCGAATCATTGGCAAGCTGAAATTATCAGTTTTAGAACTCAATTGAATGAGTATTTAACTAAAAATTTACGCAATCATTTACAAGAAAATCAAGATAAAATTTATCAGAAAGCATTAAAATATGTCAATAAAAAAACAGGTATGATGGTTGAATTTCCTCTAGAATGTCCGTATACTATCGAACAATTATTAGATGAAAATTGGCTACCATAACGATAATCACCAAAACAACGACGGATTTTTGTTTGTAAAGTATTATATGAAACCCATAATCTCCAAAAACCTAACCCCCCTACCCCCCTTCCCTACCAGGGAATGGGGTTTTCAAAGCCTCTCTCCTTGTAGGGGAGAGGTACTCTTCGAGAAGCCGCTTCGCGTCTATGGAGAGGGGTCAATTTATACATTAAAAACTTTTAAAACATCCTCTCAGAAGTCGGGGATCTAAATATCCGACATTTCTTTAATTATTTTCATCGTCTCTACACTGACTGTACACACTCTCATTAATAATTCTATTACCTGTTCTTTATAATCTGCGAAACGATAATTATTGAATTTTTCCGCAATGGTTTGATCTTTGGGTTTCTTTTCTTTGTATTGATCTAAAATCCATTCTAATGCACTGCGATTTCCTAGCATATATTCCCAAGCTATTTCAGGAATTCCTGTTAATGTGGTAATATCATCTAAGATGATTACACCTTTATTTTTATCTGCTTTTAGTTTAACTTTAATGGTTTTTTGATTGTCTTTTAAAGGAATATCCACACGGGTTAAATTATAAGGTGTGACTGTTTCATAATTTATATGTAATTCCATGAGTTGTTTTCCCCAGTTCACCCATTTTTGGAAGTTTTCATAATAGGGTAAGCGGGGAAATTCGCGTTTTAAATTTAGTTCGTATTTTTTGCGGTATTCTGGGTTATGTAATACTGCATAAGTATAATGGAAGATATCTATTTTGGTGATTGTTTCATCTTGATAATGGGTTTGAATTTGTTTTAATCCCCAGTCGGTTATGTTATCAATGCGGTTTCCTTCTTTGTCGTATCGGTGGAGGGGGAGACATTGAGAGTCACCTGTAAAATGTAAATCAACTAATGAATTAGCAGCTAAACACTGAAAAGGTTTACTTGAACCAACACAAGAAAAAGCAATTAAAAAATTATCACTCTGTAAACTTTGTGAAAATAATTCATAATGGTTTTGTGTTAATCTGTGATTAAAGATTTTTTCTCTATAGTGATATAATTTTAAATATGGTCTATATAAAGTGAATTGGATTAAATTTTGATCAAATTCAACTCGTTTACCACTTTGCAAATAACTCTCTAGTGATGAACTCCATTTAATAGAGTTATCCATAGTTTGATTTTGAACAGACAAGTTATACACTTTTGTCATTAATTGCATTTTTTGAGTTAAATTCAAATCATTGAAATCATAAACCCATTCATCTCGATTCGTAACTACTCCAATTGTAAATAACTTGAAAACTGCTGCTTCTCCCGTACCTGATTTTACGTTTTTATCAACCAAGGGTAAAAGAGAATCAAAATTATTATCAGATTGATTTATCCAATTATATTTTTTATCAGGTGTGATATGTTGAAAAGGAATTTGATTAAATTTATTTGCTGCTAAATAGCTAATTTTATTTTCTCTTATTTCATGAACATGGAAAGGATGAGAATAGAATATTTTACAACCTGATGAATTACTATCTTTAATCAGAAAGCAGATAACTATACCAGTCATTGCGCTTTCACCAAAAATAGTATGTTTTTCAGAAATAAATACACCATCTTTTCCTGATATTTCTCTAACATTACCTCCTAAATCAATACAATATACATAATTAAATTCATCTTGAATAGATTTTCTGAAGCCATCAAATGCACGACTATCTAGAAAAGATGAATTAGTAATAAAACAGATAAGACCATTTTTTACTCTATCAGTTGCCCATCTATAAAAACGAACATACATATCATAAACAACTATTTTATTTTGTGCATTACTATTTTTAATATAACTTTCCTTAATTAATTTATCTATTGCTTTATAACTACGATTAGCATTATTTTTGTTAAAGTTATCTTGTCTAGCATTATAAGGAGGATTCCCAATAATTACCGAAATAGTCCGATTATTCTGTCGTTTAATTCTTGCGGTATTTTCCACACTCGTAACAAATAAGTCCAATTGTTTATCTACAAAAGGTACATTATCCAAAGTATCCACAAAACAAATATTCTCAAACTCCTCATAAACTCCCATCTTCTGTTTATAAGTATATTCAATATTCAAATTCGCTATATAATAAGGTAAAATTGCCACCTCATTACAATGAATTTCATGTTTATATTTATGCTGTAAACTATGGGGAGGTAAATAATCAATCAACTCAGTAATAAACGTACCCGTACCCGTCGCAGGATCTAAAATTTCTACATCTTTATCTGCTAACAACTTACCAAAATGTTGATGTACCAAAAAATCCACACTCTCAATCATAAACCGGACGATTTCATTAGGAGTATAAACAATTCCTAATCTATCCGCAGCTTTGGGATTATATGCTTTATAAAAATTCTCGTATAATGCTTTTAAAAACTTCTGTTTTTCTTGATGGTTGACAATATTAGCAGCGGTTCTTTTAATTACTGCATAATATCTTTCAATACTTCCCAAAGTATTCCGCTTTAAACTTCCGGTAAAAAACGTGGAAATTACCCCTTGTAATTCCCGCGCAACATTATTTTCTTGATGAAACTGCGACTCACTGAAAATATTAATAAAAATATCCTCAGTTAAAATATGCTGAATCATCATTTCCCGAATATCTAACAACGTAATTTCCGGGTTAATGGACTTTTTACAAAGTTCCCAAAACTTATTTCTAGCAGTTGCAAAAGATTGATTATTCCCCTCTTGACAATCAATCAACTTTCTGAGAGAATCTAAGATAATGGGAATATCTTGTTTAAAAATTTCTATAGCTGATCGAAAGTCTTGAACTTCAGGACGAACAAAATTTATAAAATTATTAATTAGACTATCCAGCGCGTCAGCATCTTGCATAGATACACGCTGAGTTTCTGTACCTGCTTGAATTAAAACCGCAGTTTGGGAATCTTCAAATAAAATATTACTATCAGGATAACCCTTATTTAACTTCTTCTCAATTTCTTGATCTAAATTATCATATTCGTCCTTAGCTTCCCAATAACCCCAATCTAACCGCAAAGCATCTTTAACTGTTCCATCGGGATAAACAACTTTACCATTTGGGAGTTTAAAATCTAATTCAGGAATAAGTAAAAAATCTCTAGGTTTGCAATATTCATTTAACAGATTTTGGAAAGCGAACCGGATAGAAGTTTCTTTTCTTGACCCACCAAACTGGATAATTTTTTGTACTTCCGTTTGGTATTGGGTGACTAATAATCTGGACATAATAGATAATAATTTTTGGTAATGGTAAAGAAACTGTTTTGTAAGGGTTTAGCAATGCTAAATGCCTATTTATTATCCTAATTTTAATTATTTGAAATCTTGTTTTTTCTATCTGCGTTAATCTGCGTTTAATTATATGATATCTTCTCTGTAATGTTGAGAATAATAAGTAAAGAATTATTACCTACAAAATTTAATTTGGTGCGTTACGTTGACGCTAACACACCCTACAGTCTCAGAAGATTTAATTACAAACTCAACTCCATTAAACTTTCAGAAATATCAAAATTAGCCGTCACATTTTGGACATCATCTAAATTTTCCAAGGTATCAATTAATTTAAACACAGATTTAGCCTGATCTGGATCTGTCACCTCAATTTGATTTCCTGGTATCCAACGTAATTCTATATCTGTGACATGAAAACCTTTTGCTTTGAGAGTTTGACTAAGGTTTTCTAAATTGGTAAATTCTGTAAAAACTTCTGCAACTTCATCATCTGTCATTTCATAACTATCAGCATCAGCTTCTAAGGATGCTTCCAAAAGTTTTTCTTCATCCATTACATCTTCGACTATACAAACACCTTTTTGGGAAAACATCCAACTTACACAACCGGTTTCCCCCAAATTACCGCCATTTTTACTAAAAGCAACTCGCACATCAGCAGCGGTACGATTACGATTATCTGTTAAAGCTTCAATTAAAACCGCTACCCCACCAGGCCCGTAACCTTCATAGCGAATTTCTTCTAAACTGTTACCATCGCTGAAAGTACCTGCACCTTTAGCAATAGCCCTATCAATATTATCATTAGGAATACCCGCCGCCTTCGCTTTATCTATCGCAGTTCGCAGTTGAAAATTTCCTGCTGGGTCTGGAATACCACTCCTAGCTGCAACTATAATCGCCCGTGATAGCTTTGTAAATACATTTCCCCGTTTAGCATCAACTACCGCTTTTTGACGCTTAATATTTGCCCATTTACTATGTCCAGCCATAACTTTTAAGAAAATTAACACTCTACTCAAACATAGGATATATCTAGATTTCACTCTAATGCAAATCTCTGATTAAATATTTTTTAAGATTTTCAAGTTACATCTTGTATTAAAATAGTATTTAAAATTGTCCTGAGATGAAATTTACTAAATTTGTTTGCAGTGAATTTCATACTCCAATTTCACAACATTATGTCTAGATATCGCCAATATTTTAATATTCCTCTACTATGCAGTTTATTTTTGATTTCCCTAATTTTAGTTTCCTGTTTTAGTGGTACAAAAAATAATAACACTTTAAATATTTGGGTTCATGCAGGACAAGAAGCAGAAAGAAAAACAATATCTGCACAAGCACAAAGATATAATCAATCAAAACCAGAAATCAAGGTAAAATTAACCTTTATTCCCGAAGGTTCTTATAATTCCCAAGTCCAAGCAGCCGCACTTTCTAACGACTTACCAGACATTTTAGAATTTGATGGCCCCTTTGTTTATAACTATGTTTGGCAGCAAAATTTAATCCCCATTGATGAGATCATTTCCCCGGAAGTAAAAGCAGATTTACTACCATCAATAATTGCACAGGGAACTTATGGGAATAAACTCTATTCCGTCGGTACATTTGATTCTGGTTTAGGAATTTACGGCAATCGTCAACAATTAGAAACCGCAGGAATTAGAATTCCTGAAAATAATCAAGATGCTTGGAAAGTCAAAGAATTTAATCAAGCATTAGCCAAATTAGCCAAACAAGATCCAAATCAAGATGGACAAGTTTTAGACTTAAAATTAAATTATGGCGGTGAATGGTTCACCTATGGATTTTCACCAATTATACATTCTGCTGGCGGAACTTTACTCAAACAAAAAGGTAATTCACTGCAAGCAAATAGCGCAATTAATAGTAGAAAATCAATCAAAGCAATTAATAATTTACAAACTTGGATAGAAAAAAATTATGTAGATTCTAACCTAGATGATGCTGCTTTTACCAGTGGCAGAGTAGCCCTTTCTTGGGTTGGACATTGGGCTTATGATGGCTATAAAAAAGCATTAGGAAATGATTTAGTATTATTACCATTACCTAATTTTGGTCAAGGTTCAAAAACGGGACAAGGTTCATGGAATTGGGGAATAACTGCTAATTGTAAAAACCCTAAAGCAGCGGTAAAATTTCTAGAATTTCTATTACAACCCCAAGAAATATTAGCCATGACAAACGCCAATGGTGCAGTACCAGCTACAAAAAGTGCGATCGCTCAATCACCATTGTATCAAGAAGGCGCACCTTTAAGATTATTTGCCGAACAATTATTAAATAGTCAAACAGTACCCCGTCCCCAAACTCCTGGATATGCAGTAGTAACTTCAGCATTTCAACAAGCAGTCAACAATATTATTGATGGTATGGAAGTTAAAAAAGCCCTAACCCAAGCAGCCATAACCATTGATATAGACATAGAAGATAATCAAGGATATCCACAAATTTGGTGACTGGTGACTGGTGACTGGTGACTGGTGAAAAGTTGTTAGTATCGTTATCTTCTCTGTATTTTCTGCGTCTCTGCGGTGCTTTATCAATAAATTGAATGAACCAATGAATAGATTAATTACCCAACTTACAAAAGGAAAAAATACACACATTGTATTCATAACCCCAGCATTAATAGGACTATTCCTATTTTTAGGAATACCATTTATTTCCGCCATCATTTTATCCTTTACAAATTTACGCCTTGGTTCACCACTTCCCTTAGAATTTATCGGTTTAGAACAATATTATCGCATCCTTAAAGACCCAGCATTTTTGCGAGCATTATTAAACAACGGAATTTTTGCATTAGTTATAGTTCCCGTGCAAACAGCAATAGCTTTAGGAATAGCAATATTATTAAATCAACCATTAAAAGGAATGGCAATTTTTAGAACATTCTTTTTTATGCCGGTTGTATTTCCCATGTCCTTAGTTTCAGTCGTTTGGATCTTAATTTATGCTCCTAACCCTGATGGAATGATGAACTCATTAATGGAATTTTTAACATTTGGAAGTTGGGAAACAACCGACTTTTTACGTAATTCAACATTTGCTTTACCTGCGATTATGTTATTATCTATGTGGCAAGGAGTAGGCTTTCAAATGGTAATTATTTTAGCTGGTTTACAATCAATTCCAGAGAATTTATATGAAGCCGCCGCCATAGATGGAAGTAATAAAATTAATCAATTTATTTATATTACTTTACCCCAATTACGGAATACTTTGATTTTCGTGATGTTGGTGACATCAATTTTAGCATTTCGGTTATTTGATCAAGTTAAAATCATGACTGAAGGTGGACCAAATAATGCTACAACTACAGTAATGTACGAAGCAGTAAAGGCAGCGTTTGAACAACAGAAAATGGCTAAAGGTGCTGCGATGACGGTAGTCTTTTTCTTGGTAGTTTTATCAATTACAATTATTCAGAGAGTTGTTGTTAAGCAGGAAAGGGCAATTGATTGAACGCAGATAAATGCAGATGGACGCAAGATGAATTTAAGGGTTTAGTTAGTATGTCTATTTCTCCAGTAAAATATCAAAAGATAATCGGTAAGTTTGCTGTTTATTTAATATTGACTTTGTTAGCTTTTTTATTTATTGCCCCAATTTTATTTATGATTGTAGGGAGTTTAAAACCTGATGATTTAGTATTAGTTGAATCTGGGAGTATTAAGGCCTTTATTCCTGAGCAAATATCATTACAGAATTATGAAAATGTTTTTGAAAGAGTTAAATTTACCCAGTATTTCTTTAATTCTCTGTTCATTACCAGTATGATAGTATTAATAGGATTATTGATAAATTCAATGGCAGCTTATGCTTTTTCTAGGATGCAATGGCAAGGGAGAGATATCTTATTTGCTGTAGTTTTGGCATTAATGATTATACCCTTTGAAGCTATTGCAGTACCCTTATTTTTTCAAATTACCTTAATCGGTTTGCGTAACACTTATATAGCGCAAATTGTACCTTTTATCGCTAATGCCTTTTCTATTTACTTATTTTACACATTTTTTATTGACCTCCCCAAAGAATTAGAAGAAGCTGCAAAAGTAGATGGTGCGAGTGCATTGCAGACATTTTTTCAAATTATAGTACCCGTTGCTAAACCTGCATTTGCTACTGTGGCAATTCTGACCTTTTTAACACAATGGGGTTCATTTTTATGGCCTGTTATGATTACAGTAGGAGAAGAAGTTAGACCATTACCCGTTGCGATCGCCGAATTTCAAACCTTACCACCACTACAATGGGGTGATATCATGGCCTTTGGAGTCATGATGGTAGCACCAGTATTAATCCTCTTTTTAATCTTCCAAAAATGGTTTGTTAAAGGTGTTGCTTCTTCAGGAGTGAAAGGGTAAAAAACTCTATTCTTGAATTACTACATCAAACATCAAACAAAATCCTGTAAATCTTGATAAAACAAAATTACAAATTATGAACAGAGAATATTTAATTAACTTTCTTAGAGAAAACTTAAACACTATTAAAAGTTATGGTGTCACTTCCTTAGCTTTATTTGGTTCTTATGCAAGAGATGAAGCGAAAACTACTAGCGATATTGATTTACTGGTAGAATTTCAAGGAAAAATATCCTTTGATAAATATATGGACTTAAATTTTTTTTAGAAGATAATTTATCTTTATCCGTTGATTTAGTCACTAAAAAGATGTTAAAACCTCAAATTATTGATGCTGTAGAAAAGGATGCTATTTATGTCGCGTAGCTTAAAACTTTATTGTGATGATATTGTAATACCATTTCTTTATGAGGATGCGCTTTATTCGCGGATGTAGAGTCTCTACGGTATTTATTTGGCGCAACTTTATATAAAATTGGTATAAGATGAAATTATTTGGGATATTATTTAAACTAAAATTAGTTCTTTGAAATCAGCAATTTTAATTATTCTTGTTCAAGAATTTTAAATTACTTAAATTACTGTATTAACTAACAAAAAACATCATCTTATTGAGAATAAATCATGGCAACAATAGAATTCCAACAAATATTCAAAGTTTATTCCAACGGCTACACCGCCCTAAAAAACCTCTCCTTAGATATCAAAGACGGAGAATTTTTAGTATTCGTTGGACCTTCTGGTTGTGGAAAATCAACAGCATTAAGAATGCTCGCAGGACTAGAAGAAATTAGTGGTGGTAAACTCTTAATTGGGGGAGAAATAGTCAACGACAAAACCCCCCAAGAAAGAAACATAGCAATGGTATTTCAAAACTACGCCCTTTACCCACACATGACAGTTAGGGAAAACATGGAATTTCCCTTGAAAATGTTAAAAATGCCCAAAGCAGAAAGACAAAAACGGGTAATAGCAGCAGCAGAAAAATTAGGTTTAACCAACCTATTAGATAATAAACCCAAACAAATGTCAGGAGGACAAAGACAAAGAGTAGCAATGGGAAGGGCCATTGTGCGTAACCCCTCGGTATTTTTAATGGATGAACCATTATCTAATTTAGATGCCAAAATGCGGGTACAAATTAGAACCGAAATATCCCAATTGCAAAGAAATATGGGCATTACAATGGTGTACGTTACCCATGATCAAGTAGAAGCAATGACAATGGGCGATCGCGTCGCAGTCATGAAAGGAGGAGAACTCCAACAAATTGCCCCACCACAAGAACTTTATGACTCTCCAGCTAATACATTTGTCGCTGCTTTTATTGGTTCTCCAGCCATGAATATTTTTAGAAGTAAGCTAATTAAAAATGAGATGGGAGACTTAATAATTAACTTTGGAAATCAACCATTAGTAATAGATCCAGAAACAATAAATCGTTATCAACAATTAGAAAATTATCTCAATCAAGAAATTTTAGTAGGTTTACGTCCAGAAGCATTTGCCTATGGAGATAAAATTTCTCAAGGTCATAATATTGAAGTAGATATAGAAACTGTTGAATCTCTGGGACATGAAATGATCATTTATTTTCATGCTGGAGTTGATAAAATAGAAGTAGCAGAAAATCGAGATGGTGGTTCAGAAATAGGAACAAATAAAGAAGAAAATCCACAAGATTCTTCATTATTAATTGCTAGAGTTGCTACAGCACAAGAAATTTTAGGGAAATCAAAAATAACCTTAACAGTAGATACGAAAAAGTTATATTTCTTTGATCAGGATGGTGAGGCTATTATTTGATATTTATCAACAAACAGCAACTAACTAAACACAAGGTACTATGGAACAAACTAAAAAATGACTAGACCTTATCAAATTGTAGTAGACACTAATGTAATTCTAGCTGGTCTACGCTCTAACCGTGGTGCATCCTACAAGTTATTAAGCATACTCAACGATACTCGTTGGCAATTAAATATTTCGACCGCTTTAATCTTCGAGTATGAAGAAATACTTAAACGAGAAAAAGACCAGTTAAACCTAGAAGATGAAGATATTGATAATATTATAGAAGCGATTTGTGCCATATCCAACCAATGTAATATTTTTTATCTATGGCGGCCAGTTGCACGCGACCCAGATGATGATTTTGTCATAGATTTAGCTGTAGAATGCCAAGCCGACTTTATTATCACTTACAATCAAAAGGATTTACAAGCAGCAGAAAAATTTGGCATCAAAGTATTAACTCCTAAACAATTCTTACAACAAGTAGGAGAATTATCATGAGTAACTTAAACGTACAAATCCCTGAATCTTTATATAAACAAATCGAAGCCTTAGCAGCCAAAGAAAATATGTCCCTAGAACAACTTGTAGCTATTGCCCTATCAGCACAAGTTTCTGCATGGATGACCAAAGACTATATCGAAGAAAAAGCTAAACGCGGTAGTTGGGATAAATTCCAACAAGTTTTAGCCAAAGTCCCCAATGTAGAACCAGAAGATTATGACAAATTGTAATCCTAAACAACACGGTGGATTGTTAACTTGGGTTTTTTGTCAAAAATTATCGCCACCTAACGCACCCTACAAACTGCAATATCACACTCAAATTAAGAGCAAAATACTTTCCGTTTCACTGTTGTAAAATTGCATAATAGTAGTAAAATTCTCTCTTAAAATCTGCACAATTTTTGATGTTGGGATCCAAATAAATATCGCCCTCCAATCCTCACAAAAAAACCGATCGCACTAATAAATTACCCTATAAATGATCAGCCTTCCCCAAAAGCGATCGCACCCTGAATCTATACTGATCGCATTTCCATATAATTATAAATTGTAGGGTGGACTAGCGACAGTGTAATCCACCGCATATTCCATTAGGGTGGTGCTTTCCCCATTATCAAACAATGGAATAACAAAGCTTCAGGAAAAGTACCCTACAAAATCAAGTGATCGCACTATACATCAAATTGAATTAAGTTTATTTCCATTTGATATATGGATTAATTACGGAATCTAACAACGAAGCATTTCGTTCCCTTCAAACGTATCTCCGTAGTAAATGTTAGCTTAAACCAATTTTTGAACTAATGTACTCTATTCCTATATCTTCTCCTAGATCAAATCCTTTTTTAATTGCTCTACCTAAAGGTTTTGGTGTCCCTTTAGCTATTATTTTGACTGCCTTTTCAATTTTATCCAGTTGTGTTTTAGTTTTACTCAAAGCGACTTGAAGAAAATTATCTGCTCTACTATTGCCATCATTAGCACCCTCTAAAACATTTCCTATAAATAATAGGTTAGCAGAACCAAATGTTTGTAATGCAGTTATGGTGAAGAAAGCAGCTTGATTTGCGGGAGATGTTAGTAAACTAGGATAAATTAGAACTGCAACTTCCCCACTAGGATCGATCGCATTGATTGGATTCCCTTCCGTATAAGTATACTTATTCAGACTCAATGGTCTTTCAGTAAAGCCTGCAAATGGATCTCTTGAAACAAACCTTCCAGTAGATGGGTTGTAATATCTTGCTCTCAAATAATAACTTTGTAATTCTGGGTCAAATTGCTCTCCAGTATATTTGTAACTGTTCTGAACAATCTCTGTTTGCTGACTGATACTACCGTAGGGATTATAAATGTAAGCATTCGCAATATTACCAACATTATCTGTAATAATCTGCGTACTTCCTAAAGCATCAGTATGATAGAAATATGTCTCTCCATTCCGCTGCTGACTGATTAAATCAAGTCCGTGGGTATAGGTAACATCTGTATTACCTGCATTATATTCTTCAATCACCTGAGCAAATTCTGGTTGGGTTGTATCAATCAAGAAATTGGTAGTTTCTCCATCAATCGTAGACGCAACGCGGATACCATCTGTATTGTATTGATACTCAATTGTTTGTTCAGTTCCATCTTGATTTATAACTGCTTTACTCAGTTCACCTTTACTGTTCCAGGTGTAGGTAACTTGAATTTCACCATTTGTAGCGGTGGTAATTAAATTACCCGCATCATCGTAGCTATAGTTAGTAACAATTCCGTCATTGGTTTGAGTCAGCAGTCTTTCATTTTCATCGTAGGTGTAGGTGGTTGTACCATCGTTTGTGCTGGTACGACTTAACCGATTACCCACATTATCGTAAACATAATTTGTAGTTTCGTTACCGTTCGTTGTGTCAGTAACCGTTGCTTGAGTTAAGCGATAAAGGTCATCATAACTATACTCAATTCTGCGTCCTGTATTTTCTTCCAGTACCAATCTGTTACCAACATTATCCAAATTGTACTCGTAGCTAGAGATAATGTTACCTTCGCTGTTGATATTTTCAATGAGAATCGGGCGATTGAGCAAGTCATACTGACGAGTTTCAACAATACCATTAGCAAACTCGGTTTCAATCAAATTGCCAACCAAGTCATAGCTGTAGGTTGTGACGTTGTTTTGACGGCCTGTTACTGTTTCCAGTAAACCTAGTGCATCGTAAGTATAATTAACAGTCCCAGTTGGAGTAGTTAAAGTGTTGATATTACCCTCAAGGTTATACGTATAGGCAATAGTTACGCCATCCGGGTTGGTACGTCTGACTAGTTGATCCAGTGAATCATATTCGTACTGAGTAGTACCGCGAGCGTCAGTAATTGTACTAACTTCCCCTGTGGGTGTATAGGTGTAAATCTCATCATCAGCATCGGGTAAACGTACCGCACTTAACATATTGTTCGGGTCGTATTCGTAGGTAATTATTTCCCCGTTGAAGTTAGTAAAGCTGGTTAGATTGTCAATTACATCATAAGTAAAAGTTTCAGTTTGTCCCAGAGGTAATTCCGTCGCAATGAGACGATTGAGCGCATCATATTCAAACTCAGTAGTACGTCCGAGCGCATCAGTTTGAGTAATCTGGTTTCCGCTTGCGTCATAACCATACTGGGTTTTGTTACCTAACGCATCAACAACCGAAATCAAGCGAGCTACTCCATCATATTCAAACTCCGTTGCGTTGCCGTTTTGGTCAATTTCTTGAACAACTCTATCTAAGGCATCATAAACAGTTTCACTGACTGTACCATCAGCGTAGCGAATCTGGGTTTGTAAGCCGCGATTGTTGTAAATAAATTCAGTACGACGACCTAAAGCATCAATAACCGCAGTGCGATCTCCTGCTGCATTGTACTCAATCTGAGTAATATTGCCTTTTGCATCTGTCACCTTGACCAATTGACCTTCTGCGCTATAGTCAAAGGCTGTAGTATTACCCAATGGTGTGGTGAAAGTCTTGATATTTCCAGTATCGTCATAGGTAAATCTGACAATTGCTCCAATTGCATCTTCAACTTCTGTGAGACGACCCAAACTGTCATAACTATAGTTCGTAAAATTACCTGCTGCATCTGTAACTGTTTCCAGATTGCCCAAAGCATCATAGCTATAGTTCGTAACATTACCAGCCGCATCTTCTCGTTCTATTAAATTACCGCGACTATCATAACGATTGGTAGTAACGTTACCTTTAGCATCAGTAGTAGTTAACACTTGATTCAAGTCGTTGTAAGTAAATGCATTGATGTTCCCTAGCGCATCTGTTTCAGTTAAAAGATTGCCACGGTCATCATAGGTAAAGGTAGTGGTATTGCCACGTGGGTCGGTGACACTTGTTAAATTATTATTATCATCGTAGGTGTTGATTGTAATTCCACCTTCAGCATCTACTTCTTGAACAACATTACCCCGTCCATCAAACACAAGAGTAGTATCATTTCCCAGTGGGTCTGTAACAGTTTGGGATGAAACTGCGGTATCGAAATTCAAATCTAAGGCATTACCATCAGCGTCAATAATGCGAATAAGCTGACCCTGCTCGTTATATTCGTTACGAATTCCACTTCTTCCTAATGGGTCTACAACTTCGGTTAAATAATGAGGAAGTTGGGGCTGTTCATAAACCAGTTCTGTTGTATTGTTAGTCCGGTCAGTTACAGAAACTAAATCACCATTGGCGTTGTAATCATACTTGATTGATTCACCTGCTGTGTCAATAATTTCAGTAATCCGACCTTCTGAATCACGAAGGAACTCTATTGATTCTCCAGTGGAACTGACAATACCTGAGTCGCTGTAGGTAAGGGTATTGCCATTGCGGTCAGTAATATCAATTAAACCATCAAACTGGCCGTAATTATAAGTCGTACCATCTTTGGTTGTGAGACGGTATTCCGACGGATTGTACGGTAAGCCGAAGAGGAAAAGCCCCGCAGTACCATCAGAACGAATACTTAAAGGAGTATTCTCAACTTCAAGCTTGTCAAATACTCCCGGTTCGGCTACAAATCTGGGAGACCAAACTGTTCCGATTAAGCTATTTCCAGTGATTACTGGGTCGAAGGTAAATGTAACTCGTCTTCCTTCTGGATTAGTCAGTGTGACAGTGCTTCCTACTTGAAATGGTGTTGAGGTGAAAAGACTTAAACCATTTGGGTCGGTGACGGGTACTGATTCAGTAATGCGAGCATCTTGCACTCCCAGATTCCAACCATAACCAAAATCACCAATTTGGTTTGATTGCAAGCTATCGTAAACTCGACTTACCTCAATTGGTAATCCTGCCAGGGGAACAGAAAGGTCAACAAATTCTTGAGTGAAGCGTCCTGGTTTGATTTCACCATTAATTGAAACCCCGAAACCTTGAATGCTGATATTACCACTAAAGTCTTGGGTAACAACTCGTAAATGGTAGCTGTCATTGGCAAGAAATCTGGGGTCAACTTGTCCAATAACTCCATTTTCAATGTTAGTGTGACCTTCAGCCAAGACACGATAATCAGGGTCAGCAGCACCAGGATTATTCAGGTCAATCAGATTAACTGGTGCAATTTCCAGGCGATAAAACTCTAAATTATCATCGCTGATAGTACCAATAATATCCGTAGGAATATTAATTAATGTGCCGTTCTCCTGGAATTGGGTGAGGTCAATTTCGGTAATTGGTGCGGTAGTGTCGGTGGGGTCAATTACGCGAACTGACAAAGTTTGAGTACCGACATTTCCATCAGCATCGTTGGCGATCGCCACAATATCAACTAACCCAGATTGGTTAAAATTAACCACTGCTTGATTAACGGTACCGTTAGTAATATCACCAGGATTTAATGTAACGGGTGAACCATCTACCAACAGTTCTAAACTGGTAATTCCTTGATCATCAACCGCTCGAACTTGTAAATTGAGGTCTTCACCAATTTCAATTACGCTGGAGTTAAAGCCCAAGGAAACGATAGGAGTTTCGCTATCGGTACCACCCGTACCACCTCCGGTTCCACCACCACCAGGATTACCAACGTTTAACAGGAAGGATTGTACCGCTCGTTCACCTTCAGCATCATTCGCAAAAACTGTAATTGGGAACTGTCCTTGTTGCTCTGCTGTCGGTGTCCACTGAATTACTCCAGTATCTGGATCGATAGTCATACCGTCAGGGGCACCATTACGTAAACTGTAGGTTATAGCCGTTCCTTCGGGGTCGCTAGCATCTACGTCATATTCGTAGATTTGATTGGGGTTTCCAGTCAACAACGGATTGGAAGTAAAGACGGGTTTTTGATTTTCGTTAACGGTAAGGGTAAAACTTTGATTATCCGAACCACCGCGACCATCCACAACCTTTACGGTAATCGTTTGTTCTCCCGTTTGTGATTCAGTTGGTGTCCAGGATACTAAACCTGTATTGGAAGCGATTGTCACTCCTTCTGGAGCTTCTGCGAGGAAATAGGTAAGCGGGTCGCTTTCAGCATCTGTAGCAGTGACTTGGTATTCAAGATTGCTACCAACTCTTACTGTATCCGGTGCAGTTGACGTAATGCTAGGTGCGGTATTATCTCCCCCAGCAGCAACTACCTCAACTTCAAAACTTTGAGTGGTTTCGGCACCCCGATTATCAGCTACGGCAATTTCAAACTGGTAAATACCCGTAGTTGGAGGTGTCCAATCAATGCGTCCGGTTGTAGAATCTATGGAAGCTCCAGTGGGTGCGTTGAGCAAACTGTAGGTAATTGGGTCACCATCCGGGTCAACTGCTTGAGCAAGATAAAGGTAATTTTGATTAATTGAAACGGGAATCGAACCTAGAACAAACCCGGTATCGGGTCTTACAAAGAATAGTTCAAAGTCACGAGCTAGACCATCTCCAGTAATTTTGGTATCAAAGCTAGCTGTTTCACCAGGATTAACACCGAACAGCGGTCCCGTTAAATTTTCAACGGTAATATTGGGGTCAGCTACAAGAATATCAACGGCTAACTGATTGCTAATTTCTTCAGCTTTGACGTTGACAAATGCTTTAGTAAATGAAACTGCGGTATCCCCACCTTCTCTAAGCTGATTGAGGTCCCAAGCTGCTCCCGCGCTATCCCATGCTAAATCAACGTAATCTGCTTTAATAGCACTAAAGGAGTTGTTAGCATCAAATGCTCCACCCGGAATAGTAATAAATCCACCCACACCATCTGCAATATAAGCAATACCTTGAGAATCTACACCAAGAGCGGAACTGCCATTTCCATCAAGGAAGAAACCGTTAATAGTGACATTGAGTAAAGCATCTTGAGAATCTAACTTATTGAAAATGCTTTCAAAGGTTAATTCTAGGTTAACAATATCTCGGTCTTCGTCAGTAACCAAGATAATGTTAGTTGCCGCACCGTCGCGGAAAGGTAGCCCAAGTGCAGTATCAATACCTAGATAACCATCTTCTACTCCTCCTTGTGCAGTACTTAGGAAGCTAGTAGCGTTAGATGCTTGGGTCGCAGCACCAAAAGTTCCCTCTGTAGGGTTAGTAGTAAATTTTTGTCCCTTGATTCCTTCAAACTGAAAGACTTGCGATTCGTTAGGAAGATTAAATGTGCCAGTAATATTATTCGGTAAGGTGAGATTTGGCGTAATTTCTAGAACCTGGAAACTGTAATCACCAGTAACGCTTCCTGGATTACCTCTGCCACTGTTGACAATTAAGGAATACTCACCAGACTCAAATAAAGTGAAGGGAGTATCACTATCTTGATTGAGTCTTACCCGCTCGAAGATTCTCTCACCAAAAGGATTCACCAGTGCTACTTCTATTTCAGAAGCAGCCGATTCCAACCCATCAAACCAGAACTGCTGACCGACAACCCCATTAAACTGGTAAATATCTTGTTCACCTGGTTCTGCGAGCGTACCAGATACAATATCCCCAATAGCTAATGTTGACACCTGAGTTTGGGGAGTAGCTACCTGAACGCTAAAGTCAAAGGGAGTTTGATTTTCACCATCAAACAGAATTTTATAAATACCATCTGCTGCTAAAGTTGCAGTAAAATCACGGTCTAATCTACTTTGTGCTAGCTCAAGGTTCTCTGGACTATACAACTGCCAATTCCCCGAACCAGTTGCGGAAATACCATCAAAGAAGAGCCTTTGACCTTTGCTACCCGTAAACTCATATACATCAATGCCTTGACCTACATTTAAAGTACCGTTAAAGACGCTATCTAAAGGTAATGTTTTTGCATCATCTAGGTTAAGAACTCGGAAACTGTAATCTCCCAAGTCTCCCCTGGTATTGACTGCGATGGAGTAGGTTCCTGACTCTGGCAAGGTTAACTGACCAAAATCATTGTTCAGACGCTGATTTGAGAAGAGTGCAGTTCCGTCAGGAGCAGTTAATCGTGCGTTGATATTAAAGGAAGCCGAAGTTAGTCCATCAAATACAATACGGGTACCAGCAGTTGCATCGAAAGTAAAAATATCTTCTTGGTCTGATGTAGTTAAGGTACCCGTGCGAATTGTATCAAAGCCGCTCGAGGTAATATTAGTAGGTGTAGTAATATCGCTGATGTTAAATGTGTAGTTAATTGGGTTACTGCTCTCACCATCTACTACCAGAGTGTAGGTTCCATCAGCCGGTAACACTGCGCTAAAATCATCAAGAAAAGTATTTCGAGCAATAAAGTCATTTGATGCAGCCCCATAAAGCGCCCAACTACCCCTGAATCTATTATCAACGGCAATCATACCAAATAAAAGCTCTTGACCAGATGTACCTTCAAGGGTGTAAATTTCTGTACCACTACCTGGTTCAATTGTACTGGTAAAATTAGTATCCAATGTCAGCGAATTTGCATTGTCTTCATCCAGTACCCGGAAACTATAGTCTCCAGTAAAATCATCACCATTAACAACTATGCTGTAAGTTCCTGTTTCCGGTAGCGTCAGCATACCAGAATCACGATTTGCATCCAGGTTATTAATTAGGGTTTGACCCGTCGGACTGGTGATGCGGACATCAATATTAAACGAATCTGAGGCTAAACCATCAAACCAAATCCGCTGTCCCGCAGTACCTTCAATTAAGTAAACATCTTTTTCACCAGCTTCGCTAAGACTACCAGTTACAACCTCCCCGATTGTCAAAGTTGTTTGCTCAATTTCCGGAGTTACTAATCTAAAGTTGTAATCAACTGCGTTTTCACTATCGCTGCGAAGAATCAAAGTGTAAGTTCCATCATTAGGAACAACTGCGCTAAAATCTCGTAGAGCAAAGCTACTACCAAGCAGTTGATTATCTGGTGCGTAAATAGCAGCCCTTATATTTTGACTGACTGCCGAATCAAAGTAAATTTGTTGTCCTTTATTAGCATCGAATTGAAAGACTTTTGTTTCTAGACCTGTAGCAATTGTACCAATGATTTCAGTATCGGGAGCAATTTTAGTTGCAGCCGAGTTAAAATCTAGCAGTTGGAAACTAAAGTCACCTCCAGCATTACGACCACTAACGATTAACGAATAAGTGCCAGCTTCTGATAGCAGATATGGACTACTATCTTGATTGAGACGGGCAAAGCTGAAGACGTTATCACCATTGGGGTCTACCAGACGAGCGCGAATATCATTTGATGCGATCGAACCCAATCCATCAAGTAAAATTTGAGAACCCGCAGGAGCATCAAAGGTAAAGGTTTCTTCCGCTTGGGGTGCAACAGTTCCGGTAAATGGGGTATTGAAGTTAGTTAAAGCAACTGCTGGGATATCGATTACAGTTCCATTCAATTCGTACTCAAACGGTACTGCTGTTCCTAACGGATTAACTACAACTGTATAAGTACCATCCGCTAACAAATCAAACACTAATTCTGACTCATTAATTACCGATTCAAAACTGCCAGAGCCAACTAGCTGATTTCCTGGTCCATAGACTGAAACCTGGGTTTGGGCTGCCAAGTTAAACAACCGAGTTTGGTTTGTATAACCAATCAAGCTATAGCGATTGTCAGTAATACCACGGTCTTGTAGAGCTGCATCTAACTCCAATACCATGTCAGTAAGCCATTCATGCTCCCCACTCATGGAGCCAGATTCGTCTACCACAAATACAATATCAGCTTGCCCACCAGTAGAAACACCGCCACCTGGCAGCGTGATGGATACTGCTTCTGTAGCCATTTCCCCATCAGAAAGGCTGAGTGAAATTAGTTCAGGGTTAACATCTCCTGTGGCGGCGTTGGGAACAGCTACAGCAAAATCAGTAATGGGTTCGCTAATGAAAATAGGTGCGCCATTGGTGGGTCTATCTTCGATAGTAATGGTAAAGGATTGAATGTCCGTTAACCCTCCTTCATCACTGGCTTGAATTGTGACTAAGTTATCCCCTAGCTGATTACCAGTAGGATTCCACAATAAAAGTCCTGTTCCAACTTCAATGCTCAACCCTTCTGGACTTTCAATTAAAGAAAAGGTTAAGGAGTCGCCATCTGGATCGGTTGCGATCGCTTGATAGCTGTATTCTTCCCCAATATTACTTTCAATAATTGGAGTGGAGGTAAAAGTCGGTGGGCGGTTTTCAATAAAATTAGGAACTTCTACTGTAAAGGTTTGAACATCAGTACCACCACGACTATCGCTGACCTCCACAGTAAAGTCATAGGAAGGCTGTAAATCTGTCAAGGGGCTAAAACTTAAAAATCCATCCCCATCAACATCTGCTCCCAAAGGTGCATTCAGCAGGGTATAGGTAAGCTCATCTCCATCAGGGTCAGTCGCTTCAACTTGGTAAGTATAAGTTGCTTGATTTTCAGTATTAAAAATTAAATTTGGACTGCTGGTAATCTCCGGTGCGCCGTTAATACCTTCTCTTGTCAACAACTCTTGCGCTCGTCCTTGATTTCCCACTTCATCTACCACCACCATTGTAAATGGTACTTCACCCACACTGGGCATATTCACATCAGTAAAGGTAAAATCACCATTTTCATCAGCAGTAACTGTCTGTTGGGTTTCTACCAGAATAACTTCCAAAGCAGGGTCGGTTTGACCAACTAAGTTAACAGTATATGCACTAGTAATATTGTCCCCTATCACATCCGTATCACTTTCGGGAGCTAAGGTAAAACTTAGAGGTGGAGCAATTCTGTCAAGGGTAAAGTTAACGGTAACTACTTCTGAATCTTGAATCGAGGCATTACCCGCTTTCAATTCCAGGGTATAATCCCCAGAAGGCAAAGCACCATTACTTAATACCTCATACTGTTCTAAAGAGATAGTAAAACTACCATCTGGGTTGAGCGCATCGCTGATATCAACAAAACCATTTCCATTGAGACTACCTTGCAGAGAGGTTGCATTTGTTGTCTGTCCGCTAATAGTAGGGTCAAGGGTAATGCGATCGCTATCACTTACTCCTGTATCATTAGTCAAAGATGCACTAATGATTGGTTGGTTAATTGTTTCATCATCATCATTAATAATTGTAGCGGTAGCTTCTCCATCAACAATTACCGCATTAGTAACATTAGTTAATTTTAGATTGAAAACTTCGTCTGACTCTTCATTCTCATCACCAAAAACTTCCACCAAAATAGTTTTTTCAATTTCCCCAGGTAAGAATGTTAAACTTCCTGTTACTGCTTGATAATCTTCACCACTAATTGCCGTATCATCTTCTGTGGTATAGTCAATTGTGATGGGGTTTAGATGGGGTTCAGATAAACTTACCTTAAACTCAGCGAAATTATTTTCATCATCTAATTCAGTTAATGACACATCATCAACGGTTACATTAATTATATTAATATCTCTGGAATTACCAAAATTAAAGTTAAAAACTAGATCATTATAATCTTTATCTCCTAGTCCTAAAACATCTTCCCAACCCATTTGGTTATTAGAATAATGAATGAGATGATTTAATTTATCTGGGTTAGCTTCAGCATAGGAAAAGTAAGCTAAGACTTCACCATTAGGATTATTATTAGCATTGGTTTGTAAAAATCTCTCACTGGTATTATTAGAAATCAAATACCATCCAATATATTGATCACCTGTTAAGTTATATTCCTGAACTCCGTTATAGTTACCTTCTCCAAATATTACTTGATAATTAGCTTGTTTGAATACTTCTCTGGCATAATTAGAATCATTGGGAGAAATACCGTTAATAGTACCATTTATATCATCAACATAATAAAAACCTATTTCGTTTTTATAGGATGCTTCATTAGATACAAATTCTACAGTTAATGGTACTATTTGATTATTGCTATATCCAGGGTTAAAGCCTTTTTCAAAAACATTGAATACTACATCATTAAAATCTTTATCTCCTCCTCCGGTTAAGTCTTCCCAATTAAAACGATAAACTCCTTCACCTAAACTTGTACTAATAACATGATCAAAATTATCTGTATTTGCGGCTGTAATGGATGAGAAAATATTGATAGAGTTGGGGTTGTTTAAATATTCCGATGTACTAGCATTCTGGATCAAATAAAAACCAACATAATCTCCAGTTTTTAAATCTATCTCTTGCCAATTTCCAGCACTATTTCCTTTGCTAAAAATAACTTCGCTTTTCCCGGAAGTTAATACTTTTTGGAAATAACCTACATCTTGGGGTGAAACTCCATCTATGTCACCTGTGGGATTATCAAATACTATGATTCCTACTTCATTATTATATTTTGCTTCTCGTTGTGTCCATTGAAAAACTAAAGTCGTATCTTCATTTATAACTAAAGTTTCTCCAATATCATTAATTATTTCAAGTTCGGATTTCTCAATTTTGATAAATTGATTATTATAGTAAATAACTCCCAGATCATCTTCTGCTTTTAAGCTGTTTAATTCTTCTGGTGAAAAAGATTGATTAAATACTAACTTGGCAAAAATCCTACCTTCATCTCCTGCACTATCTATTTCATTGATTTGAGCATCAATAAAATGTCCAAATTCTTCTGTTAATACTTCAGCAATTATTTCAGTTGAGTTATTTTTAACAAACTCATCTGCTAAAAAGATAGTATTCAGAGATTCTGCATAAGCTCCATTAGCATTACCTAAGATTTCCGCATCTATAATACTAATTTCTACATTTTTAAAACCTTCATTAATTTGAGTTTGTAACAGAGAAGTGGCTAAAGTTATTTGTTCACCTACGCCATAGGGAATACTTAACAAGTCATGAGCATCAGGATTATTGATAAAATTACTAAATTTTTCTCTGATTAAATAATCAGCATCAATGATTTTTTGTTCTAAAGAAGAATCTGTTAGGGGAGGAATTAATTCATTTCCTAAACTTAATATAGCCGAAGTATTGTGAATGTTAGTAAAAGGGTTTAAAATTTCGCTGGAAAGCCCATAAGCCTCGCCATTGTAGGGTGTGGTAAAAAGACCTGTCGCAAAAACAGCAAGGTCTTGATTGTTTATTGCAGAATCTAACATGAAGAAGACTATCCTTTGTCAAAAATAATGTATGTCTGTGATGGCTAGAATTTTAATTATTATTAAGATGAGAAAACCCTATAAATTTTATGTGGTTATAAGTTTAGGTATGCCAGTTTCCAACTATAGAATTAAACTAATAAGCAAGTCTTGTTTATTATCAGGTAAACCATTTTCTGTTGACAATAAGTAAAAATACTTGATTTTTTTGATATAACCTACGTATGTACTTATAAATAAAGATTCTCAGGACTTAACCCATCCCCAAAACAAAACTCAGTTGCGACATCTGCGGTAAAAACTACTAAGCTGGTATATAGCACGTTCAAACCTTACCGAACACTCTCACTGGCTAACTTACGTTGTAACTGAATTATGTTTGATGCACTATCTGACCGTTTAGAATCTGCCTGGAAAAAACTGCGGGGACAGGATAAAATCTCTGAATCCAATATTCAAGACGCATTGCGGGAAGTGCGCCGCGCCTTGTTGGAAGCAGATGTTAACCTCCAGGTAGTTAAAGATTTTATTGCCGAAGTCGAAACCAAAGCCCAGGGAGCAGAGGTAATAGCTGGCGTGCGCCCAGATCAACAGTTTATCAAAATTGTCCATGATGAACTGGTACAGGTGATGGGGGAGGAAAATGTTCCCTTAGCAGAAGAAGAAGGTAAAACCACCGTTGTATTAATGGCAGGTTTACAGGGTACTGGTAAAACCACCGCCACCGCCAAATTAGCTCTACACCTACGGAAATTAAATCGCAGTTGTTTATTAGTCGCCACAGACGTATATCGTCCCGCCGCTATTGATCAGTTAATCACACTGGGTAAACAAATTGATGTTCCCGTGTTTGAAATGGGAAGCGACGCTAATCCGGTGGAAATTGCCCGTCAAGGGGTAGAAAGAGCTAGAGCAGAAGGAATTAACACTGTAATTGTTGATACCGCTGGACGCTTACAAATTGACCAAGACATGATGGCAGAATTAGCCAACATCAAGTCAACCATCGCACCAGACGAAACCCTGTTAGTTGTGGATGCAATGACAGGTCAAGAAGCCGCCAATCTTACCCGTACTTTTCATGACCAAATCGGGATTACTGGGGCAATTCTGACGAAAATGGATGGTGATAGCCGTGGTGGTGCAGCTTTATCAGTCAGGCAAATTTCCGGCGCACCCATTAAATTTATTGGTGTCGGTGAAAAAGTGGAAGCCTTGCAGCCCTTTTATCCCGACCGCATGGCCTCCCGGATTTTGGGCATGGGTGACGTTCTCACCTTGGTAGAAAAAGCTCAGGAAGAAATTGATATCGCTGACGCTGAAAAAATGCAGGAGAAAATGCTGTCAGCGAAGTTTGATTTTACAGACTTCTTAAAACAGCTACGCCTAATGAAAAACATGGGTTCATTAGGTGGAATCATGAAGTTAATTCCAGGGATGGGTAAACTTTCCGATGACCAGTTAAAGCAAGGCGAAACCCAGCTAAAACGCTGTGAAGCCATGATTAATTCCATGACTAAACAGGAGAGAAAAGATCCAGAATTATTAGCCAGTTCTCCCAGTCGCAGACGACGTATTGCTTCAGGTTCAGGTTACAGAGAACCAGATGTGAGTAAATTGGTGGCTGATTTCCAAAAAATGCGAGCGATGATGCAGCAAATGGGACAAGGTAATTTCCCCGGAATGCCAGGAATGTTTGGTGGCGGTGGTATGGGCAACCCCCTAGCCGCAGGAAATCGCCCCGCACCCGGTTGGCGTGGTTATCCCGGCGGCGCAGCACCAGCCAAGAAAAAAAAGAAAGAAAAGAAGAAAAAAGGTTTTGGCACGCTTTAGGTGACAGGTGACAGGTGACAGGTGACAGGTGACAGTAAGAAGGCAAAAGGCAAGAGTTGAACAATTAATTCCTTCTCCTGATAGCGAAGCGTGGCGTTCGCGTTAGCGTGCCGGAGGCATCAGCCATACTCCTGAACTCCTGACTTCTGAATTCTGAATTCTAAATTCTCAATTCTGAACCGTGCTACAATTATCATTTTATTCCGAAAATCATTACCTAAGAACAGGACAAAAGTTTTCAACATGATCAAACTGCGCTTGAAGCGATTTGGTAAAAAGCGGGAAGCAAGCTACCGTATCATTGCTATTAATGACCTAGCTCGTCGTGATGGCCGCCCCCTAGAAGAACTAGGATTTTATAACCCCAGAACAGATGAAGTACGACTGGATGTCGAAGGTATCGTCAAGCGACTAAAACAGGGCGCTCAACCGACTGATACCGTACGTCGGATTTTAGTAAAAGCTAATGTTTTTGAACAAGTCAGTGCAACAGCCGCATCATAATTCGGAGATGAAATTATCAACAACCAGTCCTAATTATGTTGGCCTGGTTAAGTTCCTAGTACAGCCGTTTTTGGAATCTCCAGAGTCTTTAAGTGTTGATTGTGAAATGTCCCACTCCCTAAAACGGGCTTGGATTCGTATCGCTTTTGACCCTACAGACAAAGGGAAAGTGTTTGGTAGGTGGGGACGCAATATTCAGGCGATTCGCACGGTAATTGCTACAGCAGCAGAATTGGCTGGGCAATCAGTATACCTAGACATCTACGGCAGTAATTCTCAAAGTCGTGATGGTATGTCTTTTGATGAAGAACAGGAAGAAAGAATACCTCCACCCAGATCAAGAGACAGAAGTGGAAGCATACCCAGACCTATTGCTAAACCCCGCTTACGTTAGATATTAACTGCAAAAAGTAAGCAAAATGGGTGATTATTCCTAACTGAGCAAGATTGAGAAATATGACATTAAAATTGTCAAATATTTTCTCAATCCCTCTCTAGATATAGTAGGGAACAGGTAACAGGTAACAGGGAACAGAGTTGAAAGTCTTTTAGTATATAGATTTTGCGGTCAATTATGTATCTTATCGAAGTACATACCGCTAGAAATTAAAAGTTAAGAATTTAGTTACAAGTTAGAATAAAAATATTGTAAATCTAGTACATTACAAAAATCACAAGTAATTTTGTGGAATTTTTCAGAAAAACACTCTTATCAAAAACTGCTCCTAACTTAATTATGAAAAAACTATGGCAGGTGCTTTAACAATTCAGCTGCCTAATATTCCTAGCGCGATCGCTCTAGCAGGATATGGGGAAGCAAATCTCAAGTTTTTGTCTCAACAAACTGGAGCTAATTTAGTTCTCAGGGGACAAGAAATACTGATTACTGGTACAGAAAAACAAATTGATTTAGCAGCGCGGTTAGTGCGATCGCTGGAAAATCTCTGGAGTAAGGGTAATGATATTTCAACTGCTGATATTTTAACAGCCCGCCAAGCTATAGATAGCGATCGCCAAGGGGAACTACTAGACCTTCAACAAGATATCCTCGCTAAAACCCGTCGCAGTCAAGAAATCCGCGCTAAAACATTTCGACAAAAACAATATATTGAATCTATCCGTAAACGGGATCTCACCTTTGGTATTGGACCTGCGGGAACAGGTAAAACCTATCTTGCTGTTGTCGTTGCCGTTCAACAACTTCTATCTAACCAATTTGAAAGATTGATTTTAACCCGGCCAGCAGTAGAAGCAGGGGAAAAATTAGGATTTTTACCAGGAGACTTACAACAAAAAGTTAACCCCTATCTTCGTCCTCTTTATGATGCCATCAATGAATTTATTGATCCTGAAAAAGTCCCAAACTTAATGGAACGAGGGATAATTGAAGTTGCTCCTTTAGCATATATGCGAGGGCGGACGTTAAATAACGCATTCATAATTGTTGATGAAGCTCAAAATACAACCCCAGCACAAATGAAAATGGTGTTAACCCGTTTGGGTTTTGGTTCACGCATGGTAATTACAGGTGACATCACACAAACTGATTTACCAACTCATCAACAATCAGGATTAACAATGGCTTTGCAAATTTTAAAACGCGTTGAAGGTATAGCTTTTTGTGAATTTGGCCAAAAAGATGTCGTTCGTCATCCCTTAGTACAACGCATCGTTGCTGCCTACGAACAACACGAAAAGTAGTAAATTAGTCATTAGTCATTAGTCATTAGTCATTAGTCATTAGTCATTAGTCATTAGTTATTAGTTATTAGTTATTAGTTAATACTAAATTTGATAAATGATTTTGATAAAAACTAAAAATTTGCTGTACTAACGATTTTCAAAGTCCAAAATCAAAAATCAAAAATTACATTATGAGTACAACATTGAGAGAATTTTTAGAAGCTTGTGAAAGTTTAGGAACTTTACGTTTAATTGTTACTAGCAGTGCCGCAGTTTTAGAAGCACGAGGAAAAATAGAAAAACTTTTTTACGCCGAACTCGCTAAAGGTAAATATGCCAATCTGCACACCGACGGGTTTGAATTTCATTTGAATATGGACAAAATTACTCAAGTGAAATTTGAAACGGCAGAAGCTAAAAGAGGTAACTTTACAACCTATGCAATTCGGTTTTTAGATGAAAAACAAGAACCTGCATTAAGCCTGTTTTTACAATGGGGTAAACCAGGAGAATATGAACCAGGACAAGTAGAAAACTGGCAAGCTTTAAAAGAGAAATATGGGGAAATTTGGCAACCTTTACCAATTGAAACCTTGTAGTTTTATCACCTAGAGAAAGATAACCTAATTCTGTAATTCTTTTGTTGTGCGGGCATCTTGCCCGCTAATACTATACCTATTTTTCAAATATTAACTAATCAATTTGATTGAGTATGTTTTTAAAAACAATCCTGAGCATTTTCTTAATAATTTTATTTTTATTCCCTACTGGAAAAGCTCAAGCTGGTGAACTAGCAGAAAGATTAGCAGATTTTACCAAATGGGAAAAACTCACATCAGTCAAAACAGCAGAGGGAGATTTAATTTACCCTAATTGGATGTCTGGAACATGGAAAGTTACCAGTACCTTAGTAGATTTAGCTGCACCCTTAGCACCAGATATAGTAACACCAGGTTTTGTAGGAAATCGTAGTCAAATAAATCAACCTGTAAGTTTTTTAGTCAGATTTATAAAAGTTAAACAACCAATTTCCGGTTTAAAAAATATTCATAAACAAGAAAATAAATCAGAAATATTAGTAGCAGATAGAGTATTTAATAGTTTAAATTTATCCAGAGCTTATTTAGGAGATGAAGCAGTAATAGCAGTCAAACCAGATCCCAAATCTCCTAACCGTCAAATTACCTTTTTTGGGGGTGAACGTCAATTAGTTTCCCTCGTCACAGCGCGGACTACAGAAAATACAGCAGATGGTAAATTTATTACCGCAGAGGTTTTCCAACAATACTTTAAAGGCGGTTCTCGTGCTTATTTTAATACTGTAGAATCTACCACAGCCTATTATCAAACTCCTACATTAAACCCAAAAATAGCAGCAGATCAAGTTACTGCTGTTTATCTCTCTCCTCAAGATCCTGATTACTTTACCGCAGGTTCTCGGCCAGTAGCACTTTATCGTTATCGCTTAGAATTTTTCCCTCAATAAATAGAATTGATAAATTATTGATAGTACATCTCAAGATAGATTTTATAGATTTAGTATTGACAACTTTGTAGTATAATTGTAATATAAACATTCTCAGCTAAAAATTGTGTTTTAAAATAGTGTGCATCATGGCGAATTATCGAGATATTCTCAATTATTTTCGTCCTTATTGGAAGCTAAGTATTTTTAGTATTACAGCAGCTAGTATTTACGAAACTTTGGATTTATTGTTACCCTATGTAATTGGACAGATTTTAAATGTTTTATCTAACCAACCTTTAGACAAACCAGTACAAGGAATAATTTTCACTGTTTCTAACTTCACAAATTATCCAATTAATCAAACTTTTTCTTTAGTTGTATTACTGGGTTTAATATTCATAGTTACAGTCATCAAAGCACCTACACAACCTTGGTTAACCAGTTGGTTTGACTGGTATATAGCTTTAAAAGCACGACGAGAAAAAAGCCAAAAAGCTATAGAAAAAATTCTCACTCTTCCCCTAGAATTTTACGATGAAAACAATCCTGGAAGAATTGCCGGTAGAGTTTCTAGGGGAATTCTGAACTACACCTGGGGTTATCCAGAAATTGCTGGACAATTTATACCCAAGATCATGCGGGTAGTGGCAATCTTCCTATTTATCATTTTTATTGAATGGCGCATTGCTTTATTATTTCTGATTTCTTTTGTATTTATTTTCAGTGTGATTTGGAAACAAATACAGTATTTAATTAAATGCGAAGTGCTAGTAGATAAATACATGGAAAATACAGAAAGCCGCACTTCAGAAATTGTCACCAATATCAAAACAGTTAAAGCCTATGGCACAGAATTTAGGGAAATACAAAGACAAAATAAACGATTAGAAAGAGAAAAAAATGTAGTTATTTATCGGTTGCACAAGGCTTATGTAACCCTACAAACATTTCAAAGAACTGTGGTTCAGTTTTCTGTGTTTATGATTTTGGGTTTTACCTTAGCTGCAACTGTAAATGGTAAAATCTCTATTGGTCATTTTGTGGTGACATTGACTCTTTCTAGTATGGCTTATGCTGAATTAGAACCTATCAGTCAATTAATAGAATCTTGTTCTCGTCGCTATTCTCCTATAGTCAGATTTAACGAATTTTTAGAAACACCATTAGGACTGGATGGAGAAGGAATTTTAGATGTAGAAAACCAGATAGAATCACCATATAAATTTACAGGTAAAGTTGAATTTTCCCATGTCAGTTTTAGTTATGATAGTAACCGTCCAGTTTTACAAGATATCAATTTTTTAATTGAACCTTATCAAACAGTGGCATTAGTAGGAAAATCTGGTTCAGGTAAATCTACTTTAATCAAGTTGCTATTACGCTATTTTGAACCAAACACGGGCAAAATTTTGATTGATGGTGAAGATATTTGTAGTTTCAATGTGAATAAATATCGGCGCAGATTAGCGATTGTTCATCAAGAAGTTGATATTTTTAACGGTACAATTTTAGATAACCTGAAATATGGGAGACCAGATGCAACTTTTGAGGAAATTAAAGAAGCCTGTAGAATTGCTAAAGTTAATGAAGTCGTTGAGCAGCTATCCCAAGGTTATTACACTGTAGTGGGTGAACGTGGTGTGAGGTTGTCGGGAGGACAAAGACAGCGCTTAGGAATTGCTAGAGCGTTGTTAGTAGAACCAGATGTATTAATTTTTGATGAAGCTACTTCTAGTTTAGATTACGAGTCTGAGCGTGCTATTCAAGTCGCTATGCACTCAATTCAGGGAACTCGTACCACGATTATTATTGCTCATCGTCTCAGTACAGTCAGAGAAGCTGACAAAATTGTAGTTCTTGATCAGGGTAAAATTGCCGAAGTCGGTAGCCATGATGAATTATTACGTCATGAAGGTATTTATCACCGCTTACATTCTCTCCAAGAAACAGGAGAACTGATTGGTTAAGAGGTCAAAATACCTGAAAAGTCTTGCAGGTAAGGGATTTGGAACTTATTGAAAAAAACTTTCCCTAACCCCTTGCCAAACCTAAATACTGCTGCTACTATTAATAAACGTGGGACGCAGCGGGTCGGTGTCCGAGTGGTTAATGGAGACGGACTGTAAATCCGTTGGTTTGCGCCTACGCTGGTTCAAATCCAGCCCGGCCCACCACTTTTAGAGATGTTAGTTACAATCGCTGAGTGTCGAGATAAATTCTCAGCATTGTAACCTACAACTCGTAATTATATCTAAGTTTTTGCCCGTGTGGCTCAGTGGTAGAGCACACCCTTGGTAAGGGTGAGGTCACGAGTTCAATCCTCGTCACGGGCTTTTTGCAATTTTAACATCTTCCATAGAGATATGATGCTTGTCTAAGTAGATAGTTTTGCTGATGTTAACTATGATAGTTGAGTAAACTTTCAACTACTATAATGATTTCTGAACATAATATTCCTGCTTTAGCTAGTCTAGAATATGTAGCTTACATTGATGACAATGGTGAATTACCAGAACAACTTCAGGGAAAAATAGGGGTTTATGCTATTTTTGATCAAGATAAAATTCTCCAATTTGTTGGTTATTCCCGTGATGTTTATCTTAGTTGTAAACAGCATTTAGTCCGCTTCCCAGAAAAATGTTATTGGTTAAAGGTGCAAACTATAGAACGTCCTAACCGTAGTATTTTAGAGCAGATAGAAAGGGAATGGATTGCAGAAAATGCTAATCTTCCTTTAGGAAATGGTGAGGATAAAGAAAAATGGATCAATCCAATCAATGCTAAAGAATTGATGACACCTGAAGAACAAAGCAATTATCAAAATCCGCTAATTGATGAGTTAGCAAAAATTAAACTTCTTAAAAATGTAGCTCGTCGAGTTGAAGGAGAAATTTTAGCGGTTTTAGAATCACGGGGAGTAAGAAGTCAAATTCGTTTTAATCCCAAGTTAAAAGAAGCTGGTTTGCTGGATTTAAAATAGCAACTTTGTGGTTGTTATAAATTACCAAAGCCACTAAGTTTATCTACGTAAATCACACATTTATCTATTTAGGATTTATATTGTGGAATGTAGGGTATTGAGAATATTTTTATTCTCTCTTCCCTTTACCCTATTTCTGATTATCTATTTATTTTCCCCTGTATGAACTACGAAATTGCACGCAAACTACTTATAGATCAGACAAAAAATGATGCTAATCCTGATGCTTTGTTAAATCGTCTTAGACAAGGAAAATCACCAGTACCGGGACAAATAACCTCTATTTTGTTAGCTTTAAAGGTAGTATTTGAAACACTAAAAGATGCAAACAGCTTAGACAAAGAACTAGCTTTGTCTTTATACAAATTAGGAATTAGAGGTTTACAGCTATTTGCTACAGGACGTAAAGCAGGTGTAGACTGGCCACCTCTACTACAAGAAGATTTACAACGTATTTCTTTAGCATCAGAGAGTATATTTTCAGGTATGTGGGAAACTTCTGCTATATAAAACCTAGACAAAGCTAGACTTTACTTTCTACTTCAATGGGAGCATGGGAGCGGTTATCCCTCGGTAGACTTGCACGCTGTAGCCCAACGCGACTTTCTCAAGTTAAGATTTGGAAACAGACTACCACTATCAATGCTTGGTTTTCGCGTCGCTAATAGTCTTATTCAATACTTGATATACTAGGATTATACATCAAGTTGGGATTTTTCTTAGCTAATTTATGTCAATGTTTATCAACATAAGTCTATTTTTGACGATAAAATTGTCAACTTAGGACAAGCTCTTTATTCTTGATTTACTCAAGATTTAAGAGTAAGTTTAAATGATGTTGGATAATGGGAGTAACTGGTTTTCCGTTAGCGAGTTTTTAGTTCTGCTTCTAATTTATCTAGATCAGATTTAAGTAATACAGTGACTCTACCGCTTAAAGCTTTGCTGTTTTTGGGTTGAGCAATTTCTATCCAATAAGCAAAGCGATCACCTAAGCGTAATTCTCCTTGTAAAGCTTCTCTGATAGGAGTTCTCGCTAACCTTGCTCTGTTAACTGTACTTTGATCAGGATACTCATATATTATCTGAGCGCGGTTGTAGTCTTGATAAATATCTGTACCGTAAATTATTCGTAGCGATTCTTCAAGACGGTTAGTTGTTACACCATTGACACCATCATACATTGTCATGGTTTCAGTACGAATTTTACTGCGGTCTTTGGTGAATGTCACTTTACCTGGAGGTAGTACAGATGCTTGAAATGTAAACCGTTGGGCCGCTGTATCACTTTTACTCACAAATAATTTTTCACCACTTCTAGGACGAAGGGTTGGGTGGGCTTGAATCCAAGCTGTAACTTTCTCTGTGCTTTGTCCTGGTAATGCTTGGGCTGGAGAATTCAAAAGTATTTCACCGGATAAGCAAGGTATAAAAGAAAAAGACAAAATTAAAAATTTACGCAGATAGGTTTTTAGCATTTTCCTAATTTATAAATAACATCACTATTGAAAATAGTTAGCCATGAGTTTTCTATAAACTTTATCTCAAGATTGATCTTTTTGGTGGATATTTAACTAGGTGATATTGCTACTTTTATTACTTTGCGGTTTTTCATATCAGTAAATACCTGTGCTAAGTCTTGTAGTGGTCGTTGTTCACTAATTAGTAATTCAACAGGAATTTTTCTACTAGCAATTAGTGACAAGGCTTCTCTTACATATTTAGGTGTATTGTGAAAAACACCTTTTAGTGTTAATTCACTATAATGTAAATGTTCTGTATTTACAGTAATGCTTGTATCTTTAGGACAACCACCAAATAAGTTTACAGTCCCACCAGAACGAGAACAAGCGATCGCAATTTCCCAGACACTAGGAACTCCTGTAGCTTCTATTACTACATCCGCACCCCAACCAGCTGTTAATTCTTTCACAACACCAGGAATATCACCAACTTGATGATAATTAAAAATCTGTGCTGCACCTAATTTCTTACCAATTTCTAACCGTTGATCATTACCACCCCACAGTAATACCTCAGCTTGTTTTTCCGTAGCTAAAACTGCGACAAACATTAAACCGATCGCCCCATCACCCAGTACAACCACCCGGTCTTGAGGTTTAATATTAGACCGAGCAATACCATGTAAAACACAGGATAAAGGTTCAGTCATTGCTGCTAGTGCCAATGGCAGATGATCGGGAACAGACAACATATTATGTTCTACAATTGGTGCAGGAATCTTCAGATATTCCGCAAAAGTACCGTTATTCCATGTCAAATTAGGACAGAGGGAATATTCTTGACGTTGACAAAAAAAACATTTCATGCAGGGGGCGGAATTATTAGCAAAAACCCTGTCACCTACCTGCCAACTTTTTACACCAGCACCAATAGCAACAATTGTACCCGCTGCTTCATGGCCAAATAGGGTTGGTAGTGTCAACATTTTAGCATGGCCACCACGTCGCCACACCTTTAAATCTGTACCACAGGTAGTAGCAGCACCCACTTTAATCACAACTTCTCCTGCTGCGGGGGTGGGTTCTGGTACTTGTTCTAGCCGTAAATCTTCTTTTCCGTAAAGTAAAGCTGCTAACAACGTCAATCACCTAATAATTAGCGGCTATTTGATTTTACAGGATTTTGGGAACAGTCAGAATCAGGATTTTTGGGCAAGAAGCAATCATTAGGGAAAAAGATTTAATTGTGCGTCAAATTAATAAGAAATTTAGTCAAGTTGATGCTAAATGAAAAACTAAAATTAGAGGTTTAAGTATAAAAACTATAGAAATTAGAGATATTTAATAAAATTTTCAGTAATATCTACATCATGACAAATATATTTTTATGACATCTGCGTTAATTCGCAGTTAATTCTATATCATTAAAATCTTACTTTAGTATTAGTGGTTTTGTTTGGTCACTACCTAAAAAGTAGTATATAATTAAATTATAATTATCAAATTTATACCTATCTTATATTTATGAATCTGAATATTTACGGTGCTGATTCAATTAACTATGAGGGGATAAAAGGCGATCGCTATTGGTTTCATGAACCCTACAATTACACTGGTGTAGCTGATATTGATGAAAGATTGAGTGGTTTCCCGGTAGTGGTGTTTCTTCCTGATCATCGTTCTCCCCAGGATACACCTTTAATTATCGGTTTACAGGGGATGTGTGCGCCTTATCAATGGAATCATTTTATTATTCCCACATTAACACAGATGGGTATTGCCGTGGCTTTATTTGATGCCCCTTTTGCTGGTGAACGCAGTTTAGTGAGAACCTTTACAGCATTAGCAGAAAATGAAATCAAACCTTTAATTGATCGGGGTATTGCTTTTGATACACAACTATTAGCAAAGGTATTTCAACAGACAGCTTTAGATGTTACAAAAATTCAAAACTTCTGCCATGAAAAATATAATATTAGTGAACGTTTAGGTTTGTTTGGTGTGAGTATGGGGGTTTTATTTAGTAGTTATGCTTTTACTGCTTATGGAGTAGGAGACAGATTATTAGGAACAATTGGTCATGCAGATTTACCCAGTTTTGCTAATAGTTGGGGCAGAGGAATTTTAACAGATTTAGCTGCTTCACCCGTAGGAAATTTAGCAGAAATTTTATTAGGTAAATTACAACCCCAATTAAAACCAATGGTGCAGATGTTGAGATTAGCAAATAATTTAAAATATCCTGATCAATATGCTAATTTATTTAATCCCATGTCTTATATTGAGAAAGTAGAACTACCCAGAAAAGCAAGATTTTTAGTGGGTGCTGATGACCCACTTGTTAATATTAAAAATGCTCAAGCTTGTGCTAAAAGTTTCCCTGATGGTGATTGTTATGTCGTTCCCGGTTTAGGACATGGAAAAAGCAAGTTTGGATTGACATTTGCTGATCATGTCCGTTATTTTTTGGGTACACAATTGAGAGATTGGTAAATGTAAATCCTTTAAATTCCATGAAAAGACTTGTTCAGCAAACCCTAGCTAATGTTAATTTCGGCAGAATTTACGATTATTTTCTTGTTCTGGATGTTGCCAAGAATAGGAAAAATGACTAACTGCATTAATTTTAGATGAATACCGTCGCAACGCTGCCATTTGTACTTCTAACGATGGACGACCTGTGATGGGTTCTCCCCATTTACCAGCTAAAGCGGGAATTACCTGGGTTCCTGGTTGTGCCATACTAATAACTCGTTCCACTTGCTCCATAATACAATTAGCATTACCACAAGTTGCGTAAGACATGGGATGCCATTCTAAAGAGTTAGGAAATTTATCCCAAGGTTGTAAACGGGAATCATATCCTTTACCTACGGTTTGGTTTCCATAGGGGAAAAATACCACCCCAGCAGGGATATTATTTTGTTTAGCTGGATAACTAGCAAGATTAACAAAATCTACTATACCTTGCATGGCATGAGCAACACTCAACAACCATAAATCTGATTGTAAAATTGCTTGTTTATCCTTTGCTGTTAATAATGTTTTTTGGGAAACTGGAGGAACACGTCCTTCCCACATTGGTTCATTTTCTTGAGGATAAAGTTTATCAACTTCTCCCACATCCCCAACAGTAACGTATCCTTTACTTAAAAAACGACGAATTAATTCTAAACCTTGGGAATTTTTGGCCCGACGGAATAAAGCCTCTTGAATTGCGGGAGTATATAACCATAAATCAGAAACTTTTGTAGCGATAGAATCACTTCCTGCTTGTCGCGGATAACGGACATAATCAAATAATATGCCATCAGGACGACGGCGCATTATTTCTTGCACCATATTATAGTAATCACGCTTTGCTTGTTGGTTGTAGGGGTCAATAAATACTTGAGAACGATTATCTACAACTTCTATACTATTTTGACCTTTACCGTTACGAGCTATCACATCTTTTCTACTGGGAATCTGACCATAAGTATAGCCAAAATTCATGGTAAACATCCAAGCATAAACCTTTAAACCCCGTTCTTTTGCTTTTTTAATTCCTTCTGCTAATAAATCTACTTTTTCTTTTCCCTTAGTACGAACTACAGCAGGCCAAACTGTGGGATTTGATGCTGCTGGTAATAGTACCTGACCATCATAAAATGCTTCTAAATAAATTTGGTTATAGCCAGTGTTGACTATCTGATCCATAATTTTATCAATTGTACCTGGTTCAGTATCGCAGGGATATAAACGTAACCAAATAGCTTGGGTTTGTGGCCAGTTACGACGACGACAATCTTGTAATTCTTGTGAGTGTTGTTTAACAATTCTTTGATAACGATTTTCGGCATCTCTATTTCCTTTCAATGCTGACAATCGTAAATTTTCTTTTTCTTTAACTGCTTTGGGCGATAATTGACAAAACTCCATTATCTGCGCGGCTGCTGGTTTAATCCCAAAGTTAGGTATCAACATACTACTGGTAAATAAAGCCGCAAACAGACTTTTACTTAATGATTTGACTGTGGGGAATTTTAAGGGAGCTTTGTACATATTCCTCAATTAATCTCTACCTTTGCTACATTACTTCATTAATATATAGCAACAGGAAAAATTTTATATTTAAGATATATAGCAGTAGACAAAAATGTTAGAAAATTAACTAAAACTCAGCCCTATGTATTAAAAAAGCAGGCCAGGCCTGCTAGTCAAAATATTAAAATTACCAACTTTTAGCCGATAATTAACCACCACGTCTTAAAGCTATTTCTACACGATCAAATTCTTGTTCTAAACGATTTTTCAACTTTTCAGGTATGGGACGGTTAGGATAGGAACTATAGTGACCAGCTAAAGCATTTAAAGCTGTTCGCATAGTTGTAAAGGAACTCAAACCAGAAACGGCATTATTTCTCTGATAGCGGGCAGAAAAATTATTTATTTTTTGACGTGCTTCGGCTTGAAGTGCAGCTTTATTCGGATCATCTGGAGAGACTTCTATGGCTTGTTTTAAAGTGCTGACTACAGCCAAAGTATCTTGACGATAATCTCCACTTAAACCATCAGGACCATCACCAGAACAACCCATTAAACCAATTGTGACAACTAAAACCAGTGCCAGCAGACGCGACCAATAACGTTTCATATCCATTAATTAAATACGTAAATCAACGTCCATAGTATCTTGGATTGGGATCAGTCAGGAATAGGGATGTGGGGGAGAGTGGGAGAGTGGGAGAGTGGGAGGTTAATAACCAAGTTACCAATCACCAATCACCTCATATAATGTATTGCGTTGTTGATAAGGTCTGTTGAGAGAGGCGATCGCGTTTTGGAGGGTTTCTACTTCCATACAAGTGCCACCAATAGCCCCGGCCATGGTGGTAATGTGTTCTTCCATTAATGTGCCACCAATATCATTACAACCCCAAGTTAAGGCTGCTGTTGCCCCAGCTAAACCTAATTTTACCCAACTGGGTTGATGGTTGGGTATGTGGTTTCCTAAAAATATCCGCGCTACGGCAGTTAATAACAGTGCATCTGCTAAAACCGGTTGATCTCTACCTACGCGACGACGTAAGGATTTAGGGGCTTCTTGACCGACAAAGGGTAATACTATGAATTCGGTGATTTTTGCTGGATATCCTTTATTTATAGCGGTTTCTTGGAGCGATCGCAATTTTTCTAAATGTCTAACTTGCTGTTCTGGGGTTTCAATATGCCCCGATAACATCGTACTGGTTGTGGGTACACCTAATCTATGTGCTGTACTGACAATTTCTAACCAAGTTTCTGTATCAATCTTTTCTGGACACAATACCTGCCTCACTTCATCATCTAACACCTCTGCGGCTGTTCCCGGCATTGAACCCACACCCGCATCACGTAACTCTGTAATTACTTCAGCATAAGAAATTCCATCTAACCTAGCAACAAATTGGACTTCTTGGGGGGAAAAGGCGTGTAAGTGTAAATGAGGAAACCCCTGCTTAATAGTTTTTACCAATTTTACATAATAAGCTAAGGAACTACCGTTAATTTGCGCTTTTGGGTTTAATCCCCCTTGCATACATATTTCTGTCGCGCCTCTATTTACCGCATCCGTAGATTTTTCTAAAATTTGCGCCCAATCTAACCAATAAGCATCCGTATCATCATCATCTCGACGAAATGCACAAAAACTACAATGTTGCTCACAAATGTTAGTAAAATTAATGTTACGGTTTATTATGTAAGTAACAGTATCTCCAGCTTGTTTTTGTCGCAGTTGATCAGCAGTTTCCCGAATAGCATTTACAGATTTTGGGTCAGTTTGTTTTAATAACACTACTGCCTCAGATGGTGATATATTAAACCCTAGCAAGGAGCGCTCAAGAATAGTATCAAAAGTTATATTAATCACAGTTAATTTTATTGCCGTATGAATAAGTTCAAGGCCAGCCTACCATTGTTGATGATTCTATCAGGTGTGATTTTCTCATTATTTTTACTTTCACTTGTTCCCGATCATCTTTATTTTAGTGGTGACGGGGGACTCAAAGCATTGTTAGCACAACAAATTGCCGATGGTAATTTACGCTTTGATCTTAACTTACAAGTTGCAGAGTGGGTACAAAGTATTTGGAATGATGGGTTATACCCTTTTGAGCCGCCATTTAGTTATAAAATAAATGACCTTTATTATATCACATTTCCCTTCACATTTCCCCTAATTACTGCTCCGTTTTACGCCATCTTTGGTTATCGGGGCTTTTATATAATTCCTCTCATCTCTACCTGGATTATTTGGTTTAATTTTCATCGGTTATGTCATGCTTTTAACATTGAAAAAATTATCACTTTGATAGGTTTAGCAATCTTGATTTTTGCTTCTCCTTTAACTATGTATAGTGCTATTTACTGGGAACACACATTGGCAGTATGTTTAGCATTTAGTGGCTTAGTTAACATATTTATTAATCAAGAAAAAAACTTACACAAACTATCAGCAATTGTCAGTGGAATATTAATTAGTTTATCAGTTTGGTTTAGACCAGAGTTTTTAGCCTTAGTAGCTACTTTCATAATTTTAGTAATTGCTTCCTACGTCATCAAATTTGAATTTATCAACATAGTTAAATACAATAAACTGATATTTCTTAGCAGCTTAATATTGACAGTTATCTGTTTCTTTGCTTGTAACAAAATAATTTATGATCATCCTCTAGGCGCTCATGCTTTTCAAGTTGTCGAAAACTTCTCCATCCCAGAAAGACTTTTAAAATCCTATAAATTTTTTAACGTTCTTAAAGATAACCTACTTAAATATTTTCCCATCTTATATTTTGTGATTGGAATTTCTGTAACTGCAATCTTTAGAGCTAATCTCAGATTAAAATCAGAAATTATCCAAATTTTGGTCGTATCAGGACTATTTATGTTATTTGTACCCATACTGATTCCCAGTGATGGTGGTAAACAATGGGGGTCAAGATTTTTATTATTTCTCATTCCTTTAATTACAATAATTGCCATATCTAATTTAGAAAAAATCTGGAAAATAAAAAGATTTGGTATCCGATATTTTGTGACAGGTATTTTAGCAATGTTATTTGTATTAGGATTCAATCTAAATACGCTGCAAGGTATGGAAAATGTTTATCAAAAAGATAAACAAGAGAACCTCGAAGTTCTGAAATTTTTAAATCAAGATAGTCATGAATTTGTAGCTGTTGCTAACCAGTATGTGGGGCAAATTTTCCCATCTACATTTACAAAAAAAATATTTTTTCTGACCAAAAAAGTTGATGACATTAGTAAATTAGGATTAGCATTACATCAACAAGGTGAGAAAAAGTTTATTTATATCTGTCCTGTGTATGACTCTTGTTTCTCTAAAAATCCCATACCTAATAAAATAGAACTTACTAACAACGAAGAAAAATTGATCATTCAAATCCAGAAAATTCAAGAAAATGGAAGATTTAGAATAGAAGAAGCCAGTATTTTCAAAGGTTAATAGACTTCAAATTTTAAAAACAAATTATCAAAAATATGCAAACTAATTCAGTAGATAATCCAATCAAACAATTTTTTACTGTAGAGAAAATAGCATTAATAGTAATAGCCATAGGAGTTATTATTAGAATCATCAACTTGGGAGGTAGAGAATTTTGGTATGATGAGGTTTTATCATTACTGCTGTCTACGAGTAATAAAAGCATTTACAACAATCCCGGAGATGTACCAGTCCTACTAGCACAATATACAGCCTTACTAACTATCCCAACAGAATCTAGCTTAGGTGATGTTTTCCAAACAATTATAATTTTGTTAAAAAGCTTTTTAGGTGGAGAACCTCACCCACCACTATTCTTTTTAAGTCAACATTTTTGGTTACGGATTTGTGGTAACAGTGAAGCAGCAATGCGGAGTTTGAATACATTATTTAGTATAGCTGCTATGGGTGGAGCTTATGGTTTAGGAAAATTTATTTTAGGACATCGAGGAGGACTTTTTTTTGCATCTTTATTAGCTATTAGTCCATTTTATTTATTCCATTCTCTCAATGTGAGGATGTACGCACCTTTGGTATTATGGGTAATTCTCAGTACATGGGCTTTATTATCTCTAATTGAACAAAAAAATGCTGATTTTCCCCAAAGTCGTCGCCGTTGGTTGTTATGGAATGGAATTTTAATTATTTCCATTACTGCGGGTTTAATGACTTTTTATTTATATGCCTATTGGTTAATAGTTTTAGGTGTCTTAGTTCTATATTTAGATAGAAAGCATTGGTTACAACATGGTTTAAGCTTAGGTGCTGGAGTTTTATTAACTACTCCTTGGGTATTATGGGGTACAGTTAAACAACTTCGTAATGCTGATATAAACAGATTTGGTAATATTAAATCTTCATTACCTCCATTGTTAATTCATCTCCAGGATTTCGCTAATACTTTAGGTACTGATGTCTTAATAGGAGATTGGGCAACCAGTGTAAATCCTTATATCATTACTTTGTCGGGTTTTTTAGTAATTTTAGCTTTTATTGGTTTTAGTATTCATTTATGGAAAAAAAATGAGCGGAAGAATTTAATTACAGCTTTAATATTAGGTATTTTGCCTTTGGGATTAGCATTAATAATAGACATTGTTACTAAAAAATTTACCTTGGGTTTTGGCTTTGGTAGAACCATGATTATTATTGTTCCTGGGTGTTTATTATTAATAACTTTGTGGTTAGAAAAAGCAGTGAATAAACAATGGCGTACTCTGGTAGCTACTGGTATATTATTAGTTTATCTATCTATTAGTATTGGTGATTTCAGTTTACGCAGTCGTAATGTTTTTCATTCTATTACTGAATTAGTTGCTAAAGATGTGAGTCAACCTACTTTAATTGCCATGAATTCCAAAGCTTGGGGTCATGTTAACCGACTAGCCTATTATATTCCCGCTGATTATCCAGTGCTGTTGTTATCTCACCATCCTGCAAATTTAGCCACTAATTTAGAAAAAGTTCTCAAGGAAGAACCAGATAAATATTCTCGAATTATTTGGTTAAATAGTCATAATCCTGTATGGTCAAAGTTAAAAACAGAAGCAGAAGTACAAAGGGAAGAAGAGAAGATGAAAAATATTTTATCATCCCAATATAAATTACAGGAAACTCGTAATCTTTCCGGTACTTTAACCCTAGATAAATTTACTGCTAATCTTTACAATCGTGGTTAGTAGATATTCAGCTTTTAAACTGTTATGCCGAAAATTTGCGAGTTCAAGTTGCTGATTGATAATCTACATATCCCAATATTCTAAATCCTCACCAAAATAATTTTCAATCCTCCTGGAAAATGTAAAGCTAAGATAAAATATGCGGTGATATTATGTCAAAAATAATGCGAATAAATTACAAATACTTAATATTAAGGTATCATCACTGATTAGATAATATAAAGGCCTTGAATCTTTATGATACCAAGTTTGGCATTATAACTGTAAAATATAACTTGTTAAACTTTATACAAGCTATCTAAAAGTTAAACATTTACTAAGTTTATGAATACAAACCCATCTAACCATCTATTAACCGTACCTACTGGGACATTAAAGATTCCTGAAAATCCGCCTGGTGATATTCCTGAAAATAATGATATTCTTCTCTCTCTGGTTATTCCTACATACAAAGAACGGGATAACGTTGAAAAAATAGTTACTATCCTCAGTGGTTTACTGGATGATGCTATTCCTGGTAATTATGAATTGATTATAGTTGATGATGATAGCCCGGATTTGACTTGGGAAGTAGCACAATCTCTGATACCTGATTATCCACAGTTACGGGTAATGCGTCGTCAAGAGGAAAGAGGGCTTTCTTCAGCAGTAATCAGAGGTTGGCAAGCTGCAACAGGTCGTATCTTAGGGGTAATTGACGGAGATTTACAACACCCGCCAGAGGTATTATTGCAACTGTTACAGAAGATTGAAAATGGCGCAGATTTGGCTTTAGCTAGTCGTCACGTAGAAGGTGGTGGTGTCAGTAGCTGGAGTGTCGTGAGGCGATTTTTATCCCGTGGGGCGCAGATTCTAGGGTTGATTATTCTACCAGGTGTTCTGGGTAGAGTTACTGACCCAATGAGTGGTTATTTTATGGTGCGTCGGAGTGCGATCGCTGGTGCAACCATGAATCCTGTAGGGTATAAAATATTATTAGAAGTAATTGGAAGAGGAGAAGTAGGGGAAATTGCCGAAGCGGGTTATGTATTCCGTGAACGGACAGAAGGGGAAAGCAAGGTCACATGGAAGCAATATGTAGAATATATTCAACATTTAATCCGTTTAAGAATATCCACTGGTAGGCTTGGTAAAATTAGTAGAAAAGTTAACTTCCCCGTTGACAAATTTATTCGCTTTGGTGTGGTGGGTTTGAGTGGAGTATTTGTAGATATGGCAGTGCTTTATTTACTTAGTGATTCTTCAACCTTAGAAATTCCTTTGACTCGGAGTAAAATCATTGCTGGGGAAGTTGCGATTTTTAATAATTTCCTCTGGAATGATGCTTGGACATTTGCAGATGTCTCCATGCAGCAAAAAGGTTGGAAGCAACGCATCAAAAGATTCTTGAAATTTAATGTGGTTTGTTTAGCAGGATTGGTGATAAATGTCTTGGTTTTGAATATTGTTTATAATTTCTTGATTCCTAATCAGTATATTGCTAACTTGATTGCGATCGCAGTAGCAACAATTTGGAATTTCTGGGTCAACCTCAAACTAAGTTGGCGGGTAACAGATACAAAATAAAAGTAAAATCATCAGACTGGGTGCAATCAAAAACCTGACCTTAATTATTAGTATTAGGTCTTTTTTTCCGATTAAATAATCCTGACATACTCATCCCTGTCACCAACAAACCCATCAACCCAACACCATTTAATATGGGGTAAATTGCTTGTAAATGAAAAATTTCTCCTGTATGAATTTTCAACATTAACCTGGATGAAATTCCCGTATTAATCGGCCATTCTTGCACAACAGTCGCCAACATTCCTGTAACAACAGTTAATAGAAGTGGCAGACAAATAATGATACCAATAATGCGGTGATACTTGCGGAATGCTTTTTTTATATTCATTGGTGATGGGTGAGAAGTACAGTTAAAGAATAAAATAAACAAAGTAAAGAACTGGTAAAGACTTTTTCTGAAGACAAGGACTAAAGTCCTGACTACAAAAGCTTACTCAAAAATCGGTAGTTTTACCCGAAAACAACTACCTACCCCAATTTTACTGGTGACAGATATTTCACCACCATGAGTATGAGTAATAGCTTGAACAATAGCTAAACCTAAACCCGAACCACCTTGACGATGAGAACGAGCTTGATCAGCACGCCAAAAGCGGTTAAATATTAAAGGTAAATGTTCATTTGCAATACCTATACCTGTATCTTGGATGGAAATAACTACAAAATTATCTGATTTGATTATTTCTACTTTTATTAACCCGTATTCAGGTGTATATTGCAGGGCATTTTCTAACAAATTACCAAAAAGTCGCTGTATTTGATGTGCGTCACCCTTGATCCAGATTTCATCATTAACATTAGCTTCTATGATAATTTTCTTTGCTTGCGCTTGTGGATCTAAACTATCAATTAAATCAAATAAAATTTCATCTATAGGTATAGGAATTGCGGTTTTAGGCAAATTTACAGCAGTAATATCACTTCTGGCTAATAATAGTAAATCTTCTACCAAGTGAGTCATTTGTCGTGTTGCACCTGCGATGATGGCAATTTTTTTAAGATCACTAGGATGGCGTTCTCGATGACTTTGCATGACCTCTACTGTAGTTTTAATTGCTGTGAGGGGACTGCGTAATTCATGGGAAGCATCTGCTGTAAACTGTTGTAGTTTTTGGAAACTTTGCTCAATTGGTTGTAAGGCTTTACTCGTTAACCACCAAGCTGTACCAGCAATTAAAACCATTCCTAAAATACCACCAAACCCCAAACCAATTAATAGTCTTTTCAGTTCGTTTTCTACTTCTAATGTGGATGCACTCACACGCACATAACCTAAAATTTGGCGATTTTTAGCTGAGGAATAAACTGGAATAGTTAATGTGCGAATGTCATTTTGCTGCCATGAGTGGAAACTATTAATTAAAGGTATGGGGGGAAATTTTTTTCCTGCTTTTCCTAATAATTGTTTTTTGACATTAAACCATTCCACACTTTGACCATATAACCGCAAATCTTGCCAAGGAATATCTAAATCTCCATCATGATCTAAAATTCGGGGTATTTTGCGATGTACAGCCGTTCTATCCGCTTGAATTGCCAATAAATTATGAGCCGCTGCATCTGCTAAAGTTAATAATTGATGGTCTAATTGTTGATATAAACTGTAAGCAAAAAAATGATAAACTCCCATTGATGACATTCCCATTACTACTATCATCGCTAGTAAATAAGATAGGAGTAATCGTAAACTGGTAGTTCTAAACAAAGGGTGAGAGAGAATATTTGGCGATCGCCAAGGTTTGAGCAAATTACTTGTTAAATTGCTTTTATTTTTAAACGTTTTGGTTAAGCCGATACCCAAGCCCATAAACAGTTTCGATAAAATCATGTTTTGCTCCTGCGGCTTTGAGTTTTTGCCGTATTCCCCGAATATGTACTTTGACTGTATCTTGTCCTGGTGTATCCATAGATGACCACAGGTGATCAAGTATTTGCTGACGACTGAGGACATGGCCATGATGACGGAGGAATAATTCTAATAATTGATATTCTTTTGGTGTTACAGCTAATAATTTTTCTCTGTAAGTTACCGTACAAATAGCCGGATCAAGTTGCAATTCTCCCCATTCTAAAAAGTTCGATCTTGGGGCAATTCCCCGACGTAACAAAGCCCGAATTCTGGCTAGTAATTCCTGTAAATCAAAGGGTTTGATCACGTAATCATCAGCACCAGCATCTAAACCTTGTACTTTATCTGTGCTGTTATCTCTGGCGGTTAACATCAGCACTGGTAATGTATAACCACGTCGTCTCATTCTTTGACATAATTCTATGCCATTTAATTTTGGTAGCATCACATCTAGAAGAATTAAATCATAGCTAAAGGCTGTCATAAAGTCCCATCCTTCTTCACCATCACCAGCGATATCAACGGCATAATTATGATCAGTTAAGGCTTCTGACAAAGATGCAGCTATGCGTTCGTCATCTTCTACTAATAAAAGTTTCATAACGCTGTGAATTTCAAAATGTGAATCTCAAAATATGACTCTTTCCGAGTTCTTTACCTTTGTTGTTTTATTCTAGGGAATTATGGGTGTACAAATAAAATATCATCTATCAGGAGTTGACCATGAAGCGTTTTCAGGCAATTGCAATAATTACAGGGATGAGCTTACTAACTTTGGTAGGCTGTGGTAATAATGAACAAGCTACGATTGAAACTACCCCGGCTACAACTGCTAATACTCCTGTTAATAGTAATGTAGCAGCAAGTCCAGCATCAACAACTAATGATGGTTTATTGGCTGTATTAGCTAAAACTAAAACCGCAGTTACATCTGATAATTTTGCTCAAGCTAAACAAGAATTTGATCAATTTGAGGATGTTTGGAAAGACGTAGAAGATGGAATAAAAGCTAAATCTCGTGATAATTATGAAGCCATCGAAAAAAGTATGGATGAAATTTCTGGAGAACTGAAAGCTGCTCAACCCCAAAAAGAGAAATTATTAACAGAATTACAGTCTTTAGAAACCACCATCAATACTGTTTCTAAGTCTTAATTAATGTACCCAATCCCCAACAGAGAAGATGAATGTTACAGCTATTAAAAAATAGATTAAATAGTACCATAAAATCGAAATGGTGGGGAAGTTGCTTAACCAGCTTTATTAGCGAATTTTTAAGTAACAGCGGGCATTTTTTGATCCTGAAAAATCTCGCTGATGTTGCACTCTATGGGTGGGAACAATATATTAATGACCCCACTGAATATTTACTATTTGGGGCAATGTTGGTACAAACATTTTATTTGTCAAAACCAGGATCATCTCGGTTGTTTGGTAATCTAATTGGTGTGGGTATTTACACTTTAATTGATTTGCCAGCAGATGGGTATGAATTTTTTGAAAATCCCAGTCATATTGTTTTTTGGCTATTTTCTATGGCGATCGCCATTTTACAAGGTATTCGCTACCACTGGAAACCAAGTCTAGAACGTTGGACAATTCCTTTAGAAAGTTTGGTGCGGATGCTGATGCTACTAGGTTTTTATCTAGTGGTAAATATAGGTGTAAATTACAATCAGCCCCAGGAAATATCATTTCTAGAAAAGTTTTCTGCTTCAGCTACCCATAAATATTTAATTGCTAGTTTATTTTTAGTGGGTTTATTACTTGGTTTTCAGAGATTGCAGATTATTATTCAGCAAAAAAAACTACAAGAAACTGCCAATATATTAAGAAATTTAGCAGAATGGGGCATGGGAACTCATGCTGTCAATAAGGTTGTGAATAACCCAGAAGGTTGGGAATTTCAACAGTGCGATCGCGCTATTTTATTTATGGATATTCGCGGGTTTACTTCCTGGTGTGAACAGACTGAAACCAAAATTGTCGCCGATGTTCTTAACTCCTATTATCAGCACGTAGAACCAGCCGCCGCCTATTATCAACCCCTGCGTATTACTTTAACTGCTGATGAAATTATGGCTATTTATGCCACTCCAAAACAAGCAGTTTCCGCCGCTCAAGCGATGCAAAAAGCAGCCATAGAAATTCTTGCACCTTACGGAATTGGTGCTGGTTGTGCTGTTCATTGTGGTACGGTTGTAGAAGGATTATTTGGTGGCGAAAAAGCCCGCACCTATACTGTTATTGGCGATGTAGTTAATACGGCTAAACGTTTAGAAAGTACAACTCCAGCGGGAGAAATTACTATTTCTGATCATGTTCATCAAAAATTAGGTTGTAAATGTATGGTTAAACCCCGACAGGCGATCGCTCTCAAAGGTAAAACCCAATCATTAATGGCTTGGCAACTTATTAATATTAATTAGGTTTTTTAGGATTTTTAAAAAGTCTATTTTTATCTTTTATTATTGTGCATATAACGATAAATTTCCGCAATATTTCTAGCATCATCAATACCTCGGTGATGTGTACCTTTTAATTCCATTCCTAACTTTTCCAAGGCTTGTTTCATGCCAAATTTATGGGATACTCCTAAATATTCCGAAAATTCTATTTTAATATTTCTGTGTTCTGTCCCAAAAGGATAAGGAATATGATGAAATTTACAATCTTGTAAAAATTGGGTTTTATCATAATTTCCCCAAGAACAAAAAATATAATCAGAATTAGGAAATGAATTCAACCAACTTTGTAAGTTTGACATTGCTTCTCCAAAGGTTGGTGCAGTGTCAACTTGTAGCTGAGTAATACTAGTTAAATTGGTACAGAATTCTGTTAAAATTGGATTTTGCACAGGTTTAATAAACTGCTGAAACTCAGAATCAATTGCCCAAGTTTGACGATTTAACAATACTGCCCCAATTTCAATAATTTCCATTTGATGACGGGGAATTGTCTTTTTGTCACAACAAGTAGCTTCTATATCAATGATTAAGAAATAATGGTTCATAGGTGATTAATAAGATTAGTTTTCAGTTGATAAAAATGGTTTGAGTAAACCTTGAAAAATTGCAAAATCTAAAATAATTCTGGCTAAAGCAAACCAAAAAATACTTTCTGCGGCTAAAATTACAAACGGTAAAATACTATTATTAATATTCCAACCTAATTCTATTTGCGATAAACCTCTGACTAAACCAAAAGCAAAAACAGCACCAGATTTAAGGTGAGAATTTTTATCTGCACGAATAATATAACGGTAAGTTACACCAAATAGAAAACCGGAAAAACCAGCAATACCAGCACTGAGTAGAAATTCTAAATTAATTACTAAATTAATTAGTTGAAATTGATTTATATTCAGTATATCAAAATACTGATTTAGCAGCAACTCATTAATAACAGTAGTCAGTAAAAAAGAGAAAGCAACAGCAAAACTACCAATAATACCCGCCTTGAGAGATTCTAACCTTTCTTGCATGAGTTTCATAAACCAAGTTGCCCTTCTGTTAACACCATTAAACAATCTACCGCCTTTCCCGGTATGATAAACATTAGAGACCTTTTGCAATTATTTGAAAAGTAGAACTATGATTTTGACATTGGGTTGGGTATCACTCTTGGTTGTGTTCACTTGGTCTATTTCTATGGTAGTTTGGGGACGCAACGGACTATAAATAAATCGTGAACAGTCCATTTCTGAGTGTTTTAGCGTTAGTTGCCCTCGTGTTACTCGTAGGAGTTACAGGTGGTGTAGTTTATTTAACCTTGGCAGATTGGCGCGATCGTCGTCGTCAAGAAGACGAAACCCGCGAACTCAAACGCAGTACAGCCAAACGACGCTAAGGTTTTGACCAAAAGAATGGGATACAAGCCCCGTCCTTCTAGGACGGCTTTATGGTAAAATTTAGGTATAGTCGCCATAGGGCATTGGGAGACTCTAAACGGACATGGAGGGACGGTAAGACCACTTGTGGCGCATCCCAGCGAAGTGTCAAGGAATCCTCGCTCCTTTAGGACGAGGAGGTATGTCAAAACAAATATCAGCTTATTTCTGGGCTGAAAAATCTATGTGGGGGTGGGATCTATTATCTATCCCCTCATAACTTTAGAAGAAATCACTGCTAAACAGGATATTAAACGAGTTCGAGCATAGATCGAAGTTGTTTCTCTTCCCAAGGGTACAACCGTACAAGTTGAAATAAATTCTAGATAACGGGGTAAATTTTGCAATGGACGGGATGAATTTTCAGCACCAAATAACAATTCTCCGGCTACTACTAAAGGTAAAATAACTTCTGGTAACGTTAACACTCTTTCAATAATTGCTGCGTCACCATTTAAAAAACGAACTGCAAGCGATCGCTACCCTCATCGCAGTCATCGCTATCATGTAAACATAGCGGCGTGTTTATTTAACTGTATTACTTGCTTGCGTTCTTTTCAATTTTTTTGAGATAGCATTCAGTATTACTCACAATTTTTTCTAAAACCTTTGAAATATATGGAGTAAACTGCTCCTTTGAAATAGTTTCATAAGGATACTGATGCACCTTCTTCAAAGAATTGACAATTTCCGTTTTTGTCTTAGTATCTAAACTTAAAAAAGGATCATTGCGATTGTAATTGTGAAAACTAGTAAGATGGATCAGGTTACAACTCAAGTCGTAAACAAGCTTTACCCAGCCGACTTCTTGATCAACCATTACCCTATCAGTAACAGGCCACTTTTTTCCCGATCTGAAATCACGAAGAATCCTCGTTAACTTTACAGAGTCTTGAAGACTGCACAAATAAGAAACTCTAATAAGAGAATCTATTTCCTGTCGCAGCACCGTAATTGCAACACCAATAATGCCATTTTCTAGAAGGATACTTACAGCTTTTTGATGCTCTATGGAACGTTCTCTAACAGTTTGACAAAATTCGTTTATTAAACTGTCCATATACCCTATTTAAGTATTTAAACTCTTATAAATTTCCTAATTTCGCCATAATGTCCGGACAATAATCATAAAATTTAACAATAACTCAAATATCCAAGTGTTTGACCACAGTTTTTAGGAATACTTATTGAAGTAAATACGTAATTAACCAAAATTGCTAATTATAAAGTCAAGTATTGTATAATTTATAATACGTAATCTGTGTTAAAATTCCGTCTCCATCCTGTAAATCCTTAAATCCTGGACATCCTGATATGGCTTACGCCACGCTTCGCTATCAGACAACAACAACATGGCAACTTATAAAAAAGTCAATTAGTCTTAATTTTAGTTACAGTTAGATCACAAATAAATCGTGAGGGGTGATACTATGCGTGTCTTGCTAGTTTATCCAATATTTCCCAGAACCTTTTGGTCCTATGAAAAAATCCTAGCATTGGTTGACAGAAAGGTTCTACTACCACCATTAGGTTTAGTTACAGTAGCGGCTATCCTACCCCAAGAATGGGAGTTTAAGCTAGTAGATCGTAACATTCGCGCCGCTACAGAAGAAGAATGGGCATGGGCAGATATAGTCATTTTCTCGGCTATGATTGTCCAGAAACAAGACTTACTAGATCAAATTAGAGAAGCAAAACGCCGGGGTAAGTTGGTAGCATTGGGTGGTCCTTACCCCACGTCTACACCCCATGAAGTGGAAGCAGCAGGTGCAGATTACCTAATTCTGGATGAAGGGGAAATCACTTTACCCATGTTTGTGGAAGCGGTACAAAAAGGTGAAAAATCTGGAGTTTTCCGCGCTACTGAAAAGCCTGATGTCACTGGTACACCGATTCCCCGCTTTGATTTATTGGAATTTAATGCCTATGATATGATGTCTGTGCAGTTTTCGCGGGGTTGTCCTTTCCAATGCGAATTTTGCGACATCATTGTTCTATATGGACGCAAACCCAGAACCAAAAGCCCTGAACAACTTTTAGCAGAATTAGATTATCTCTATGAGTTGGGTTGGAGACGCGGTGTATTCATGGTTGATGATAACTTTATTGGCAACAAACGCAATGTGAAATTGTTGCTAAAAGAGTTAAAAGTTTGGATGGCTGAACATCAATATCCTTTCAATTTTGATACAGAAGCTTCCATTGATTTGGCACAAGATCAAGAGATGATGGAGTTGATGGTTGATTGTGGATTTAAAGCCGTATTTTTGGGTATTGAAACCCCAGATGAAGACAGTTTACAACTAACTAAAAAATTCCAAAATACTCGCAGTTCTTTAACTGAGTCGGTAGAAACTATTATCAAAGCCGGTTTACGACCAATGGCTGGGTTTATTATTGGTTTTGATGGTGAAAAAGCCGGTGCTGGCGATCGCATCGTTAGATTTGCTGAACTAGCTGCCATTCCTTCCACCACCTTTGCTATGTTACAGGCGTTACCTAACACTGCATTGTGGCATCGCTTGAAAAAAGAAGGACGACTACGGGAAAACAAAGACGGGAATATCAATCAAACCACATTGATGAATTTTATTCCTACCCGTCCTCTGGAAGAACTAGCGAGGGAATATGTGGAAGCTTTTTGTGCTTTATATGATCCTGTAGCTTATTTAGATCGCACCTATCGCTGTTTTATGATGTTGGGTTCTCCTAAATGGACAGCACCAGCGAAAACACCGGAATGGGTAGTTATCAAAGCTTTGTTAATAGTAATTTGGCGACAAGGTTTTAAACGAGAAACTCGTTGGAAATTCTGGCATCATTTCTTTAGTATTCTCAAGCATAATCCTAAAGTGATTGAGCAGTACGTTTCTACCTGCGCTCACATCGAGCATTTTATGGAATATCGGCAAATTGTGCGCGATGAAATCGAAAGCCAACTCGCTGCTTATTTAGCCCAAGGTGCAGAAAAACCTTATGTTCCAGAAAAGGAAAAAGCTGTAGCTTAATCATCAGCAGATCCCCAATTTAATGATGAAGTTGGGGATCTATATGTATCTGGGATTAATAGGATTATTATTCCTGATTATTAACTTCTGAAGAATTCAGAGTTGTACCATTATTTTGGGGACTGAAAAATTGAGCATCATTAACCCAAATTGAGTGTTGATGTACGGGAATATTGATACCCATTTGATCAAAGGTAATTTTCAAACGACGACGATATTCTCTGGCCACATCCCATTGTTTGAGTGGTTGAGTTTTGATCCACACACGAATCATCATCCCGCGATCGCCAAAATTATCAATTCCTAAAATACTTGGCTGGTCTATAATTTGACGTTGCCAAAGTGGTTCTTGGTTCATCTCATTAGCTACATCTTTGATCAATTGCAAAGCTCGATCAATGTTTGTCTGATAGGAAACTGGTATAGTTAAATCAGCCCGTGACCAACGACTAGAAAGATTTGCTACTACTTTAATTTCACTGTTAGGAATTGTAATTAATCTTCCTTCTGCATCCCTAACTTGAGTCATGCGGAGATTGAGGTTTTCTACTAAACCACCCACATCTCCAACTACTATCACATCACCCAAAGCATATTGATCTTCGAGGATAATTAAAAACCCATTTATAGCATCTTTAATTAAGTTTTGAGAAGCAAGAGATACGGCTACACCTATTAAACCTGCACCTGCTAATAAAGGAACTATATCTATTCCCAAGGCAACTAAGGCAATTAAAATTCCTACTCCTATGCAAATTAGGGTAGTGATACTTTTAGTGACACCAGAAAATGTGGAAACTCTCAATTGCATCCGTTCTGAAGCTTCTGAGTTTAATAAAAAACCACCACTAATGAGAGTTTTTGTTAAGCGATCAATGAGAGCATAACTAATGTAAACAACCACATAAGTTCCTAGTATGACAACGCCTACTTTAAAAGGAATTTGAGCAGCTGCAAGAATTGCCAGTTGTAAAGCCCGTGTGTAAGGAAATAGTCCTAAAATTATAAAACTACCACCAGCCCAAATTCCGGTTTGTGTCAATTGGAAGAAGATTTTTTTGACTTCTGTTAAATGCTCATTTTGCTGTTGATCTAATTGGGTAGTAATGGTTTGGTCTGTTTCTTCGTTTAAATCAATTGCTTCTATTTTTTGCTTGTGTAAATGTCTTTGATGACGATATATAAACAAGCTTAATAAAACCATGGTTACTGTTAGAACCCCTGCAATTTTTCCCTGAAATATCAAAGCAGGAGTCTGTCGTTCTGATTTTGCTTTTTCTAACTCTTGCTGTAAATTTGCCGTAATTTGATTAGCTAATGTTTCTGGATCTAAATTACGTAGTCTTGCATCCAGTGAATTTACAGTCATTAGATATTTACCATTGATATAAATTACTGGTAAATCATTAACTGTGCGAATTTGTGATTTTAGTTTTTTCTCAGATAATTGAAAGTAATTGTTACTAATTTCTTGTAAATTCAGTTGGATACTTTGCGCTCGTGGGATGATACTATTTTTTGAACCAGCTATCTGAAACAGGGGACGACCATCTAAATAAATCCATTCAGAAGTTGTTATATCTTCAGCACCATTATTTACATTATTGGGAGTTGGTAAGTAAGGTAGGAGAGGTATCTGGGCTGTAGCTTTTGGTACAGAAATGACTGCTAGAGCTATTGAACCTGTGATAGCCAAAAATTTTAAACGCACTCAAAAACCTCCTTGATGTTAATGTTTTCTTGGATGGTTAACAAACTGGTATTTTAAAATTTGTTTACTAGCAAGTGATATTTTGTTTGATAGACTTAACTTGATATATATCCAAATTAGGTGACAGTTTCAATTCTATGTTTCTTCTTCAACAAACATAGTCTTTGTTTTTCCAAAACATACCATACATATTACGAAATGTGTACCTTAGTCAAATTGAGTATGAAATATGAGGATAAGTATTTGTATATGAATAGACAATGATGATTTAAATTTCTGAACAGGTCTAAGTTTTAATATAAAAAATTCAGTATATGTAAATAAAATTTTAGATGTACAGTTCAGTGTGAGCTACTTTAAACACGGACTCAATAATAAACTCAGATTTCCAGAAATGGATAAAATATATTTATAGCAACAAATAGAGTAATTAGTAGTTTGTATACTTGTAATTGTAAGAAAGTCTAATCAAAACAGAGTGTAGTAGAGTGTTCTGTTTTTGTTTTCATGCTCAGTTACTGATTGCAGGGTAATTGTAGCTAAAAATTGCCAGGTGTGAGCAAACTTTGTTAAAGTACGTAAGGGTTTTCAGACCTTCTTGTTTTCTAGAGGACAATTTAAATGACCGCAACTACTCCCAGATTAAAGCACGAGGTTAAAGACCTCGCCCTCGCTCCCTTGGGAAGACAACGGATTGACTGGGCTGGCCGGGAAATGCCCGTATTAAAGCAAATCCGCGATCGCTTTGAGAAAGAAAAGCCATTTGCAGGATTACGCCTTGTTGCTTGCGCTCACGTTACCACTGAAACAGCACATTTGGCGATCGCCTTAAAAGCTGGTGGTGCTGATGCAATTTTGATTGCAAGTAACCCCCTATCTACTCAAGATGACGTAGCTGCTTGCTTAGTCACTGATTACGAAATTCCCGTTTTCGCTATCAAAGGTGAAGACGCAGAAACCTATAACCGTCACGTACAAATTGCTTTAGATCACCGCCCCAATGTGATCATTGATGATGGTAGTGACGTAGTTGCTGACTTGGTGAAAAACCGTCAACATCAATTATCTGATTTAATCGGTACAACCGAAGAAACCACCACTGGTATTGTGCGTTTACGCGCTATGTTAAACGACGGCGTGTTAACCTTCCCCGCGATGAACGTTAACGATGCAGATACCAAGCACTTCTTTGATAACCGCTACGGTACTGGTCAATCTACCTTAGACGGCATCATCCGCGCTACAAACATTTTGCTGGCTGGTAAGACCGTTGTTGTAGCTGGTTATGGCTGGTGTGGTAAGGGTACAGCTTTACGCGCTAGTGGTATGGGTGCAAACGTTATCGTGACCGAAATTGATCCTATTAAAGCTATTGAAGCTGTAATGGATGGTTTCCGTGTGTTACCTATGGCTGAAGCTGCTGCTCATGGTGATATCTTCGTTACTGTAACTGGTAACAAGCACGTCATCCGTGGTGAACACTTCGATGTCATGAAAGACGGTGCGATCGTTTGTAACTCTGGTCACTTTGATATTGAGTTAGACCTAAAAACATTACGCACCAAAACTAAAGAAGTTAAAACCGTTCGTCCTTTCACTGAGCAATACATCCTCAACAGTGGTAAATCTGTAATTGTATTGGGTGAAGGTCGTTTAGTTAACCTAGCTGCTGCGGAAGGACATCCTAGCGCGGTTATGGATATGAGTTTTGCTAACCAAGCTTTAGCTGTTGAATACTTGGTGAAAAACAAAGGTAAGTTAGAACCCGGTTTATATTCTATTCCTACCGAAGTTGATCAAGAAATTGCTCGTTTGAAGTTACAAGCAATGAAGATCAATATTGATAGTTTGACAGCAGATCAAATTGATTACATCAATTCTTGGCAGTCTGGAACTTAATACTTTGATTAATTGATTTTTTGAGGGGATGGGCTTTTTGCTTATCCCCTTTTTTTGAACGAACCGCTCCAGACGCAGAGAGAGCTAAAGTTTATAATCCTATAATAGTTAAGTCTTGTGGTGTAGGCATATTGCCCGCTAGACTTATACAAATTAAATGCACAGCAGCTTACCTGAGTTCTGAAGCATTCAGATTTTTCACACTGTTACCAATGCCTGTCACCTATCAAATCCTCTCCAACCTTATGGCAAAATTGATCAGAGTCCTCAAAAACTGATTATTCCCAGTATGACTGCAACTATACCAAATCTCCCCAGTCTCTACGAACCCTTCTCCACAGAAGCCAAATGGCAAAAATTCTGGGAAGACAACCAAGTCTACAAAGCAGACCCCGACCATGCCGGTGAACCCTACTGTATTGTTATTCCTCCCCCTAATGTGACCGGCCGTTTGCACATGGGTCACGCTTTTGAGGGTGCATTAATTGATTCCCTGGTACGTTACCAACGCATGAAGGGACGTAACACCCTGTGGCTACCCGGTACTGACCACGCCAGTATTGCAGTCCAAACCATTTTGGAAAAACAACTCAAAGCCGAAGGTAAAACTCGCTACGATATAGGTAGGGAAAAATTCTTAGAAAAGGCTTGGGAATGGAAAGCTGAATCAGGTGGGACAATTGTCAATCAATTACGCCGTTTGGGTGTTTCCGTTGACTGGTCACGGGAACGCTTCACATTAGATGAAGGTTTATCAAAAGCTGTTTTAGAAGCATTTAATCGTCTTTATGATGAAGGTCTAATTTACAGAGGTAATTATTTAGTTAACTGGTGTCCCGCTTCCCAGTCTGCGGTGTCTGATTTGGAAGTTGAACCCAAGGAAGTTAATGGTAATCTTTGGCACTTCCGTTATCCTCTCAGTGATGGTTCTGGTTTTGTGGAAGTGGCTACAACTCGACCTGAAACCATGTTAGGTGATACTGGTGTTGCGGTAAACCCGGAGGATGACAGGTATAAACATTTAATTGGTAAAACTCTTACCCTCCCCATCATGAACCGGGAAATACCGATTATTGGTGATGAATTAGTTGATCCTACCTTCGGTACAGGTTGTGTAAAAGTTACACCAGCCCATGATCCTAACGACTTTGAAATGGGTAAGCGTCATAATTTGCCGTTTATCAATATCATGAACAAAGACGGCACATTAAACGAAAATGCGGGTGAGTTCCAAGGACAAGACCGCTTTGTTGCCAGAAAAAATGTCATTGCTCGCTTAGAAGCAGATAGCGTACTGGTAAAAATAGAAGACTATAAACATACAGTACCCTATAGCGATCGCGGCAAAGTCCCCGTTGAACCTCTATTATCTACCCAGTGGTTCGTGAAAATTCGCCCCCTCGCGGATAAAACCCTCGATTTCCTCGATAACCAAAGTTCCCCCGAATTTGTCCCTGAACGCTGGCGAAAGGTTTACCGTGACTGGTTAGTAAATCTGCGTGACTGGTGTATTTCCCGTCAGTTATGGTGGGGTCATCAAATCCCCGCTTGGTATGCAGTCAGTGAAACCAACGGCGAAATTACCGACACCACACCCCATTTTGTCGCTAGAAATGAAGCCGAAGCCTTAGAAAAAGCCAAATCACAATTTGGCGAAGAAGTCAAATTAGAACAAGACCCCGACGTATTAGATACTTGGTTTTCCTCTGGTTTATGGCCTTTCTCAACTTTAGGTTGGCCAGAACAAACCAAAGACTTAGAAACCTACTATCCCACCGCTACCCTAGTTGCAGGATTTGATATTATCTTTTTCTGGGTAGCGAGAATGACCATGATGGCTGGACATTTCACTGGTAAAATGCCCTTCAAAAATGTTTATATTCATGGTTTAGTCAGGGATGAAAATAATAAGAAAATGTCCAAATCAGCAAACAATGGTATTGACCCATTATTGTTGATTGATAAATATGGAACTGATGCCCTCCGCTATACCTTAGTTAAAGAAGTAGTCGGTGCTGGTCAAGATATTCGCTTAGAATATGATCGTAAAAAAGATGAATCTATTTCCGTAGAAGCATCCCGAAATTTTGCCAATAAAATCTGGAATGCTGCCCGATTTGTAATGATGAATTTGGATGGGCAAACACCAGAAAAATTAGGTAAAGCGAAACCAACAGAACTCAGTGATAAATGGATTATCTCCCGTTATCATCAAGTAATTAAACAAACAAATAATTACTTTGATAATTATAGTTTTGGAGAAGCAGCAAAAGGACTTTATGAGTTTATTTGGGGTGACTTCTGTGACTGGTATATTGAATTAGTCAAATCCAGATTACAGAAAGACGCAGAACCCGCATCTCGCAAAGTAGCCCAACAAATTATTGCGGAAATATTGGAAGGCATCTTAAAATTATTACATCCTTTCATGCCCCATATTACCGAAGAAATTTGGCAAACTCTTACCCAACAACCAGCAGAAAATCCTCAATGTTTAGCCTTACAAAGTTATCCAGAAGCGGATAATAAGTTAATTGATGCTGATTTAGAAACACAATTTGATTTGTTAATTGGTACTATCCGCACCATTCGTAACTTACGCGCCGAAGCTGATGTCAAACCGGGTGTAAAAATCACCGCTAATTTGCAAAGTGAAAGTGAAAAAGAAAGGTCAATTCTCACACTTGCTGAGTCTTATATTAAAGATTTAGCTAAAGTAGAAACCTTAACTATTCAAACTCCTGAAATTACTGTAGAAGAAAAACCAAAAATCAATTTACTTTTTAACAGTATATACTGGCGGACATTCTTGACAATTTTTGTAGTTATTTCCGCTTTAATTACTGTGAGAGTAGCTGTGTTTGTGGGGAATACATCTCTGCGGTTGCCAATTTTTGGAACATTCTTTGAACTGGTAGGTTTAGCTTATGCAGGTTGGTTTATTGTCCGCTATTTATTAAATGCCAAAGCCAGACAAGAAATATTTGCCAAATATTTACCAGCAGAGGAAGAAACGAAAGAAGCAGAAATAGAAACTGCTGTAACCGAAGAGAAAGAAAAAGAAAATTCCATTGCTGGTGTTGTGGGTACAGTTCAGATAGTTATTCCTTTAACTGGAGTAGTTGATGTTGAGGTTTTACGTGCCAAACTGGAAAAAAGTTTGAGTAAAGTAGAAGCAGAAGTAAAATCTTTAAGTGGAAGATTAAGTAATTCCAACTTTGTAGATAAAGCCCCCGCCGATGTGGTACAAACTACCAGAGATGCTTTAGCAGAAGCCCAAAAACAAGCGGAAATTTTACAGGAACGTCTTGGTACTTTATAACAGGTGACAGGTGATAGGTTACAGGTTACAGGTGACTGGTTACAGGTTAAAGACGTAAGAGATTACCTATTACCTATTACCTATTACCTATTACCTATAGGACTCCTATTTGAATTTTGATAGCTTGCGTGGCGTAGCCATACAAAATTAGGTATTGTAGGGTGTGTTAGAACGGAGTTCGTAACGCACCATTATCAAGGGTTTGGTGCGTTACGCTATCACTCTAAGCGAAGCCATGCCCGCAAGGGCTTTACGCACCCTACGTATCTTTTCAAGAATCAAATATTATTCCTATATTACCTATTACCTATTACCTATTACCTATTACCTATTACCTATTACCTATTACCTATTATCTAGTTTTGAATGATTATGCAATATTTAGCCCAAGTACATAAAAACGATTTTTTAAAACAGTATCAATTACGTCTGTTGGCAATTAAGGAAGATGAATATTTATGGTCAACAATTTCTGAAGAGACATTTATTCTTTTGGGAAAAGAACACATCATGAATGAAAAAATGATGGTTTTAGTAGAACTTTCCCCCACAGGAGATATAGAAAGAATTGAAGATGCTACCAGTTGGATAGTTGATTTAGTGCAAACTTACCTCTCAACTGGTGTTACACCGGAATTTTTAAAACAAGAAGCTGAAAATGCAGAACAGTGGCGACAAATTTTAACTTTACAAAATCAAGATATAGCCCGTCGTACTTTGGAATTAGAAGCAAGACGGGAACAAATTCAAGCTTTAGAAGAAAGTCTTAACCGTGAACAAAATAATCATAGTTCCTAAAACAGAGAATAGGTAATAGGTAATCTCTTATATCTGTTACCTGTCACCTGTCACCTGTCAGCAATTACTTAATTTCTTCTCCTGCTAATACTTGACGAATTACCCTAGTTAAAGCTTTTTGTGTAAAGCGTCCAGCAAGTTGTTGTCCTAAGTTATGGACTCTGGGATTAACAATAATCTCAGCTAGTTGGGGGGCAATTTTAGCAGGATCAAAACCTCTAGTTTCTCTGAGAATACCTGCAATTCGTTTGATATATTCTAGGGTTTGTTGTTGTTCAGCGGTTGCACCAGGCATTTCATTAATTGCGGTGATACCTACTCTTTCCCGCAGTAAATAGGTGAAATTGTGCAAGACATTTTTACTAACTGCATCTAGTCCATTTAAAAATTCATCAACTAATCTATCTCGAATAAATTCACCCCGTTGAGAAGATAGAAAATCTAGGGTTTGATTCATGACTAAGCTCAGGTCATAATCTTGACTATTGCGAGCATTTTTAAGTAGGTTTTCTAGACGATTCCAGCGGAATTTACCATCTTTAAATAACAACTCTTGTAATGAAGTTCTTAATTCATGAGATGGATCAGTTAGCAGACGTTTGGAAACATAAGGATAGGCTTCACTCAGCACTTTGAAGTTGGGATCGATATAAATGGCGATACCTTCCAAAGTCACCAAAGAACGAATTATTAGCGCATAGTATGGCGGTACACGGAAAGGATACTCATACATTAATGCTGATAAATCATCGGTGATGCTTTTAATGTTTAGTTCTGCAACACTTGCACCTTGGGCATTGGCAAATACTTTAGCAAATGCCGGAATAATTGGTGTTAAATCTGTTTCTGGGGAAAGAAATTCTAGTTTGACGTAATCTTCTGTTAATAAATCAAAGTCTCTGTTAACAACGTGAACAATAGCTTCAATTAAACCATAGCGTTGTGGTGGTTTAATTTCGCTCATCATGCCGAAGTCGAGATAAGCTAATTTGCCATCCAAAGTAGCTAATAAATTGCCAGGATGAGGATCAGCGTGGAAAAAACCATGTTCTAATAATTGACGCAGGGAACATTGAACTCCTACCTCGATTAAATAACGGGCATCTATTCCCAGTTCTTTAATTTCCTTGCTTTGAGTTAATTTAATACCGTTGATCCATTCCATCGTTAACACACGACGGTTTGTATATTCCCAATAAATTTTGGGTACATATATATCTTGAATATGTCCATATAACTCAAAAAAGCGTTCGGCATTTTCCCCTTCATGGATGTAGTCCATTTCTTCAAAAATGCGATCGCCTAATTCATCTAAAATCCCAACTAAATCACTTCTTACCCGTTTAAAGTTTTTTTGCACCCATCCGGCTAAGTTGCGTAAAATATATAAATCTATGGTGATGCGTTCTCGCAAATCTGGACGCTGTATTTTGACAGCGACTTCTTCACCATTTTTCAGCTTACCTTTATATACTTGTCCTAAAGAAGCTGCCGCAATTGGTTGGGGGGAAAGTTCCGCGTAAATTTCCTCTGGTGTACCTCCTAATTCTTCCTCAATAAATTGGTAAGCAATTTCATTAGGAAAAGCAGGTAATTGATCTTGCAGTTTAGTTAATTCTTCTAAACATACTGGTGGTACTAAATCTGGCCTGGTAGATAATGCTTGACCAATTTTTATATAAGCTGGTCCCAATCGTGTCAGTAATTCTCTTAATTGAACTGCCCGCCGCAGATTATCTTTAACAGCAATTCCTCGCTTTCCATCCCACCAAACTCCTAAAAGATAGGACAGGGTTGGCCGTAAAACTGCCAAAATTCGCTGTAAAACCTGAAAAGGCCGATTTTGATAATGGGTTTGGATTTTTTGTGGATCGTAATCTATTGATTCTGGTTCAGTTGCGGCTGATAATGGTGATTTACGCCTCGCAGATGGTTCTGCGGATTTGCTCACCAAGGTTTCTGCACCATTTTCTGGTACTACTTCAATTAAGGACAACTCGTTTCCGCGACTGTCCTCCGCAGTAGATCGAGAACTAGGGGGAAGTGTCTTAACTATCATTCAAAAGGCCACCAATGAGATGAACTGTTAACTATTGTAACAATATGTTGCGAATGCCGCTAGGCAAGTTTAAAAACAGGGGGGAATAATCTATCCTGTATGATTTTTGAATTTTAGATTTCAGTTCAGCATTCAGTTAACGTCTATAGCTTGCGTGACATTTCTCATTAAAGGGGAAATTGCGCCTTAATTGTTCGGTTCTACCACTGCCGCTAATATACAAAAGACTATACTCTCATAGGTGTATAGTTCAATGTTTATTTTACCTGCTGTTAGATGCTCGTTAATTAAGGGGTGAAAACCTGTGTACGAATGGATATTGCCAAGTCTAAGAGAAGTTTTAGCTACAAGCCAAGCCAATATGGCTGATTGTTCATCTGCCAAAGCAGAACAACAATGGCGTATTAGTTTGGCAGCAACAGAACATCTTTTACTCAAAACCTTAGCGCCAATCACCACTGACAAAACTCAAGCTTTGGTTTTAACTGCACCAGCACCTTTATTTAGTCAGCCACAATTAACCCAAAATTTACGAACAGTTACTTTTACAGCTAAACCCTTTAATCCGTTGGCTTTGATGCCTTTTCATATCTCACCGAGAATGGCGCAAAGTATAGGAAATCAGGTAATATCCAATCTGCAAGACGCTGCAAAAATTACAGAAAAAATTACAGATAATATCTACACAGAAAATCAAATTAATTCAGAAAAATCTATTTTACCTTTATTAACTACTGATCCTTTGGGAACAGAGCAGTTTTGTTTAGTATTTACAGAAAAATTTAGATTGGTTTTAGTTTTGTCAACCAACCAAAATGGTAAAAAGGAATTTTTATTTTCTTTTGAACCAGAGGTGGTACAACAAGCTTGGCAAGCTTTAGGTGCAAGGGTAGTTTTAACTAATCCAGATTTATTTGCTAATTTAGATGAGTTAGTGACAAAATACTCTTCTAGTTTACCTAACTATCAAACTATTATTGAATTTAGCCAATTTTTATTACAAGAATTACCAGAACCAGAGACAGATAAAGTTATACACAATTTTTCCACATCTACCTCTTCCTCTCATCATGTTTCTCCCTCAGCAAAACCTAATTATCGCCCTGATGTGGAGTTATTACAAGCTTTTGCCCACGAAGTTCGCACACCTTTGGCAACTATTCGCACTTTAACCAAATTACTACTTAAACGTCGAGATTTACCCACTACTGTTATTAACCGTTTACAAGTTATTGATCATGAATGTACTGAGCAAATTGACAGAATGGAGTTATTATTTAAAGCCGCAGAATTAGAAACTTCTACATCAACAAAGACAGCGAATACTCAATTAACACCGATGTCTTTGGATCAAGTTTTACAACAAAGTATTCCCCGTTGGCAACAAGCAGCAAAGCGGCGGAATTTAACTTTAGATGTGGCTTTACCCCAGCAATTACCCACAGTAGTTAGTAACCCGAATATGTTAGACCGGGTACTCACTGGTTTAATGGAAAATTTTACCCGTAGCTTACCTCCTGGGAGTTCTATTCAAGTTCAAGTTATCCCCGCAGGTGATCAATTAAAATTACAATTATCACCACAATTATATTGTCAAGATACAACTAGAGATTTTAACTTACCAATTCGTAAATCCTTGGGTCAATTGTTAGTTCTCCAACCAGAAACAGGAACTATTAGTTTAAATATTTCTGCCACTAAGCATTTATTTCAAGCTATTGGTGGTAAGTTAATTGTCCGTCAAAATCAACAATATGGGGAAGTTTTAACGATATTTCTACCCCTAGAAGTTAGTTGTCAACAGAAAATAAAAATTTCTTAATTTTATAGTAGATTTCATGTCAATGAAGTTCAAACATAAATCACTAAAATCTTGTGGGGTGGGATCTTGCCCGCTAATGATGTAACTGTCATCCAATATCATCAATTTCAACTAACTTTTGTCGAGATGATAAACCCGATTTAATTCTAATAGATGATTTAGGTACATTGAATTTTTTTGCTAACATTTTAATTAATTCTTCATTAGCTTTACCATCAACTGGTGGTGATTTCAAGTTTACTATTAAACTACCATCTTCCTGTTCTATAATTTTCTGCTGTTTAGAATTTGGTTTTACTTTTACTTTTTTTTGTATGATCATTTTTTAATAGCTGCATAGAAGCAAATCATAATTATGAATACATCTGTCTTTTTTCCTGCATGATTTGAATTGCTTGGGAAATAAACTCTATTTTCACAGGTTTAGAAATATAATCATCCATACCCGCAGCTATACACTTTTCTTTATCTCCTGTCATTGCATTAGCAGTCATGGCAATAATATAAGGACGATTTTTACCCCATCTCTGATAAATTTCTCTTGTGGCTTCCATTCCATCCATTTCTGGCATTTGTATATCCATAAAAACCACATCGTAAATATGTGTTTCTAAAGATTCTAAAACTTTGTATCCACTAATAGCAATATCTATATCATAACCCAATTTTTTAAATAGTTTTCTAGCGATTTTTTGATTGATAAGATTATCTTCAGCTACCAAAATATTTAAAGGTAATTTTTGAGAAATATTATAATTTGGATTCGTATTTTCCTTATTATCATATTTTGAAGTAGTTTCTAAGTCAAGCTCAAAACTGAAATTACTACCTTTGCCTAATTCGCTACTGACTTGAATTTTACTACCCATCATATTCACTATTCTTTGACTAATTGCTAAACCTAATCCTGTACCTTGGGATTTTAATCTAGTTTCTCCTACCTGTTCAAAAGGTAAAAATATATTTGTCAATTTTTCAGGTGGAATACCTACACCAGTATCTATAATTTCAAATTTAAGTTTAGTAAAACTAATTGAATCATCTTTTTTAACTTGATTAACTATATCTACTACAAATAATACTTCTCCATTGGTGGTGAATTTAATCGCATTCCCTAATAAATTAAGTAAAACTTGCCGTAATCTTTTCTCATCAGTGTTGATAATTATCGGTAATTCAGGACTGAATTGATAGTTAAAACAGAAAATTCTATTTCCTAAAGAGTTACGACAAATTTCTACTATTTCTTTCAGGAAAATTAGGAGCTTAAAATTTTTATATTCTAACTCCATTTTGCCAGCTTCTATTTTAGAAATATCAAGAATATCATTGATTAAAGTTAGTAAATGTAAACCTGACTGCTGAATAATTGCAATATCTTCTTTTTCTTGTGCTGTTAATTTGGGAGAGTTGTGAAAAACTTGAGTAATTCCTAAAATACCATTTAGTGGTGTGCGGAGTTCATGACTCATGTTTGTTAAAAATTCACTTTTAGCATGGTTAGCAGCTACAGCATCCCGCTTTGCTACTGCTAATTCTATATTTTGGTGAGTTAATTGTAAGGAATTATCTAATAATTGCCTTTGTGATGTTTTTAATATTGCTATAGCCTGCTGTTTTTCTGATAAAATAGCATTTAATATTAATGTTGTTAATACAACTACCCCAATAAAATATTGTAATAATATTAAGGATTCATTTAAGTTTTCACGGGCAAATGTACCTAATTCTCTCACTGTACCCAAAACTGCAATTGAGGCAATAATTACAATTAAGCTATTAGAACCGAGTTCTCCCAATCTAAATACAGCCCAAAGTAAACAGGGAATTATCATATACTCTAAAGAAAAAGTATATCTACTCCAAAAGGCTGTTTTACAGATGCTAATTACAATTAATAGTAATAATATGATTTCAGCAATTTGCCAAATATTTAGTTTATTGAATAAGAATTGAGTCTTTGTTCTTCTAAAACGCAAATTATTTTTAATATATTCTCCCCAGGTTAACAATGCAGGAGTAAAGATCAATATTCCTGCTACATTAGATATCCACCAAGTTAACCAAGTGTGTGGATATGAACTTATGGATATTTTTCCTCCTAATGTTAAAGCTGTAATTCCCACAGTTGCATTTACCATTGGTCCAATCATCCCTGTGAAAACTAATAATTTGATCACATCACTCAGGCGTTTTAATGGGTAGGTATTATTAATAGATTTCCGTAGTAAAAAAGTACCTAATATAGTTCCTAAAGTTGTACCTCCAGCAATACCTAAAACCTGTAAAATTGAGAAAATAAAAGTAATAGAATTATTGGTGTTGATAAATGCCCAAAGATTAGCTAAAAATGACCCAAAAAATATCCCTGGCCAGATCCAATACCCAAAAAATAAAGTTGCTGCTGTTGCTAAACCGTCAGGTGGCCAAACTGGTGTTACATCTTGAGGAGTAGCAGTTAAAATTCGGGAAAATTGTGAGGTGTGGTAGTAAACCAGGGCTAAAACTACCATCCACCCCATACGCATAACAATTCGTTTTGACCTAGAATTCATTGGTTTAAACTTTGCATTGCTAAAAGCGCAGTTCCATAAGCTGCTTCCGTGTTCTCTGAGGTAAAAACAGGTACTTGTAAATATTTTTGTCTAATAGCAGTCCACGTAGGGTTTGCTGCCCCACCACCTGCGGTATACACGGAGGTTAGTTGATCTGCTCCCAGTTTTTGCAATAAGTCATATCCTTGTGCTTCTATTCTTGCCATACTGGCTAATAAGCCGTGTAAAAATTCTTTGGGATCATCTGGCCGAGGTTCTAGTCTTGGCGGTAATTGGGGATCATTAATGGGAAAGCGATCGCCTTCCTTGAGTAAGGGATAGTAATTTAATTTACTGGCTTTTGATAAATCAATTTCTTGGCTTAATGTTATTAATTCTTGATCAGTAAAAAATTCCCTTAATATAGCACCTCCAGTATTAGAAGCTCCTCCTGTTAACCATAAGTCACCTAAACGATGGCTGTAAATTCCATACTGGGAATCTTCTACACGGGTACGACTTAAAAGTTTTAATACCAAAGTTGAACCCAAAGAAGTGACTGCTTCTCCTGGTAATTTTGCCCCACTGGCCAAAAAAGCAGCAATGCTATCTGTTGTTCCTGCACATACCCAGCAATCACGCTTGAAACCAAATCTAGCAGCGATTTCTGGTTTGATTTCCCTAATAGGAGTACCTGGGGTTAAAACTTGGGGTAATTTAATGGGAATTTGTAGATTTTCTAACCATTTTGGATATTCCAACTTTTCCACGTCATAACCCAATTTTAAGGCGTTGTGGTAATCACTAATACCTAATTGACCATGGAGTAAAAATGCTAACCAATCAGCTTGATGTAATAAATATCGGGCTTGACTAAAAGTAGGTAATTGCTGCATCCAGAGCAGTTTAGCCAAGCTAGAAGTAGCACTAAGTACGGTATGGTGAGGAGGAGCAATGTTGTGCAAATCCTTGATCACAGTTGATCCCCGTGCATCGTTATAAAGTAGGGGAGCATCCACGGGTTGACCAGTGGCATCTGTGAGCAAAATTGTAGAGGAAGTTCCATTGATAGCGATCGCCTCAATTTGTGAACGCAATTCCAGGGAAATCCCCTCTAAAAGACTCCATAATGCTGTTTGCCAGCATTCAATCCAATTTTTACTATTTGCCCAAAGATGACGCGTTTGCGTGACAATCTGGCCTTGTTCATCAATGACTATAGCCCGTGCGCCAGATGTACCAAAATCAATACCTAAGTAGTTCATAAGAGTTGTCAAAGGATTCAGAAGAAGATGGGGCGGTGGGGTGAAAAAGATTTTTACCAATTACCAATTACCCATCATGTTTTTGTTGCATCTTGTAACAAGATATTCCCCAATTTTGATAAAACAAGGAAAAGTAGTAAACGAAGGTTATTTATTTCCTCTGATTTTAGGAGTTTTTCCATGAACATATCTGATACCCAAGTGTACATTGCTCTAGTTGTAGCCTTAATTCCAGGAATTCTTGCTTGGCGTTTAGTTACTGAACTTTACAACTCCTAGAGTTAAGGCCATCCCCCATTTCCAGCCAAGGGGGTAATTGGCTCAGATAATCCTGGATATACGCGGTACAATTCCTAAGATTTTGGGACTTAAAGCCATAAAAATCTAGAAAAAATGTACTTGCGTATGCCAGGTATATTTTTTTAGCATTGAATACTTGGAGAAATTTGCCAGAAATGAAGTAATATGGCAGCTAAATAAAGTATCAAGTGGCATTTGTTAGTTGTTAACAGTGCTTCCCTTCAATTAGTAAGGCTATTTTTAGCATCATGAACGCCTTTCAACCATTACAACCAACGCTACAACCAGAAAAGCAACATCGGCCTGTCCCTAGACCAAAAAAACATCTTCGTCAACGTTCTTACCGAATTATGGCTATGGAAACATCTGCCAAAATCACGGTTAATGTGATTATTATCACAGCTGCCTTATCCGCTTTATCACAACTTTTACCTTATCACTGGTTACAGCAGGATAAGCTGCGAGAAATTCGCACAGAAGTTAAGTTAATGGAAGGACGTGTCAGTAATTTGAAATCAGAATTTAGTCGTAATTTTGATCCCACCCAGGCTGATACTATTAAACAAGAGCAATCCTACCGTTTTGAGCCTGGTAAGCGACAGTTAGTCATAATTAATCCAGATATTAAAAGTGTTGAAGAATCAGATTCTACACCGTAATATCAATACCGTAATATCAATATCTGTTGATAAGATTAGTGATTATATCTATGTGTAAATAGGAAATCAATTTTTATTGATACCAGTAGACTAGCCAAATTTTGAAGAGATGCACTTAGTAATATAGTTACAATCTATTAACAAATTTCGAGATCCAGGGACACTACCACAATATTCTAGTTTTAAAAAACTTTGCAATCCTTGTTTTTGTGAATTTTTAACTGATTGCATGGTTCTGTATTTTCAAAAATTTACCAGTCTGTGTTTTGGGTAAAGAGTAATTCATCTAGCCAACTTTCCAGTTGTAATTGTAGCCGATAACTAGATGTATCCTTGTTGTTGACAAAGTTAATGTTATTTAGAGCGCGGTTGTAATCTGCGATCGCACAATTCCAATCACCCCACAAATGATAAGTTCTGCCACGTTCAGCCCAAATATTAGCTTCCAGTTGACCAAACAATAGGGCAATCTCAAAATTATCAACTGCTGGGCTATATTCACCTAAATCACGTAATGTGATCCCTCTATTAATCCAAGCCCGAACATAACGCGGATTCAAGTCTAAAGCCTGATCATAGTCAACAAGTGCTGCTAATAACTCTCCACAAGCTGCATAACAATTAGCGCGATTATTATAAACACTAGCTAAGTGGGGATTTAACTGTATAGCTGTGTTGTAGTCACTTAAAGCTTTTTGGTGTTCACCACTTTGAAAATAAATTAATCCGCGATTATTATAATCAGCAGGATTTTGGGGATGGGTATCAATGAGTTGATTCAATAAGGCGATCGCCTCTGTATAATCTCCTTCATGAGCCAATTTTAAAGCACAAGACCGTAAAAAGCCTTCATCTAATGTGATTGAAGATTCACTCTTGTATTTCACCCTTGTTTTTGTATATGCAGTAATTTTATGATTGACTTTGTATAGTGGATTTTTCGATGTCCGAGAACCTAAGAAGGAGTAATAATCCATATATTCCTGCCTGAGCTTGTTGCTCTGTGAAATTAAGTGATAGTCTCTTTAGTAATAAGTAATAAATAGTGGTGTAATCACTATTTAACTTATTCAGGAGTCCGGGCTTAATAAAATTAATTTAAATTACTTAAACAATTAAGCCGTAAACCTAATAATATATACTTCACTCTTGAGTCAGATTCCTGAAGAAAATACTATGAATATTCCCAAATACCTAGGTATTTAAGACAAAATGTTAATAAGTTATGTATACATAGCAGTTGATAGTTGACAGTGCAGCGATTAAAGTTTTCCCCAATTACCAACCGTTAATCACAACTTAACCCTAAAATATAAACTTTGAGTAAATTTTTGAGTAAATTTTCTGATGACAACCAAAATTTCTGATCCAAACGCCTCAGATTTAACAACCGATGATTATATTGTGATCGGTCTAGCAACGTGTTTTTATAAAGAAGATGGAGAAGTACATCAGATCGAGGTCATAGAACCTATTCCTTCGGCAGCTTTAGAAGCGATCGTCAAAGGCATTCCCACGTCGTATAAATTTGTTTATGGTACCACATTGGGATCTATTCTTAATGGTGATCAGCTTTTATTACCGGATGGTTTCCCAGATTCGGCACAGTTTGCCGATGAATTCTTAACCAGGGCATTTTCCGCAGTCCGCACTTACAAACGTCGTACATCAGCACAAGCATTGATACCCGTAGGTACAACTAAAACAAATTTGAATTATTCGACAGAACGGAAACGGATATTAAATGCTGCCAGAGTTGTAAATAAGGAAGATAACGTTAAACAACATTCCCACACTCATCAAGTTCTTTAGGCCAGATGCAGGAGGTAGAAGGAGAGGAGATATATTCACCTTTTCACCTTTGTACCCCTGCACCATAAAACCCTATTAACGATAATTCGTGAATTGTAGAGCTACAGGAAAGTCTCCTTCTTTAACTTTCTGGATCACTGCTTGTAAATCATCTTTAGCTTTGGCGGTTACCCGTACAGCATCACCTTGAATTGAAGCTTGTACCTTTTTAAATTCGTCACGAATCAATTTAGAAATTTCTTTGGCAATATCTTGACTGATGCCTTTTTTGAGTGTGATTTCCTGACGAAGCCTGTTACCGCTGGCAGATTCAACTTTACCAAAATCAAAGATTTTTTGTGATAGGTTGCGTTTAGCTGCTTTTTCCCGCAGTATGCCATGTATAGCCTGTAAAGTCATATCACTGTCAGTATTGATAGTGATAGCTGTTTCGCCTAACTCGACGGTTGTTTGTGTATCTTTGAGATCGTAACGGCTTTTGGTGTCGCGCACCACTTGATCAATTGCGTTAACTAATTCTTGACGATCAAAGTCGCTAACAATATCAAAAGAAAAATTAGAAGCCATAGAAAATTATTAATGTAGTGTGTTGAATTTGGGTATGGTTTATGGGGCATTGGTAACAATCTTTTCTGTCCCTTTTCCCCATGTCCAGATTTCCCTTAAATCTATCCTTGAACTTGGATGATAGTTCCAAAAAACATAGACAAATATCTCATGCCTTTCATTTGTCGGGAATAACCCCGACAGGGCGAACTACAACGCCACGCCACTTGCTACAAGTCGGGAAACCCGCCCAACGCAGTGGCTCCTCTATCCCTAGACTAAATGCTGTCGGGACTACTTTACGTAAAATATTCAAACTACCATTGACATCAGCATGAATCAATAAACCATTACCTGCTCTATAAAGTTTAGTTTTGATTCTGCGACCACTAAATTTAACTTCTTTCGAGTCAACTTTGCCATAAGTAGGAATTACATCTTGGTCTAAAAAAGAAGCTACAGAAGTGTAGGACTCCTCAGAGACCAATACATTTATCCCCACTAATTTCGCTTTATAACTCAACTGATGTACAAATCGAGTATGGGGAATACAAACAAAGTTTTGATTATTTCTACTGCCCAAATTCCCATTCTGTTTCCACAAGGAATTTTGACCTATTACTAAAGTGCCAATCCCACACTTGACTAAATGGTTAATAATTAAGCGACTGGTTTTATGCAGATAATCATCTACTCGAAAATTCCGTTTTTTAGTTAAACTTTGTAGTCGTTTAGATGTTTTTTGATGATTTGGTAGTAAAGATTGTAATTGAGCTTTTCTTTGATTGTAATAACGATTAATTGATTTGATAATCCGCCCGGAAACCAGAACTGGTATAAATCCCGGCTGGTTTGATGTTAAGGTTGCTAGATTATCTATTCCTAAATCAATCGCTGCTATGGAATTAGGGTCTAAACCATAATCTGTTTCCTCTTTTTCATAGACAACTTCCACAACATAATGGTCAATCTTGGGGACAATTCTTACTTGATTGAGATAACAATACTCAAGTAAAAGAGAGTAGCAGAACTAAAAGAGCCAAGACCAAACATGAGAGATCGTAAGATAGGGATATTGGCGATGTAAAAAACAGAGTACAACAGTCTAGCCAAAACAAAGGCGATCGCCGCAGTCACCGCAGACTGAGAATTTACACCAGTAACATAAGCCATTAAAGCTGCGGCAGAAAAAATCATAAACGCCTCAAAAGAGTTTTGATGCGCCCAGGTAGCTCTTTGAGCGTAAGCTGGTAATTTATCAAACATCGCACGTGGTGCAGACAACATCTCATACCCAATCTGCACGCGAGCATAAGCTACCAATAAAAACGGTGCATAAATAAGAATGGCAGCAGCAGCAATAGAATACAAGAAAATATCAGGAACGGGAAGTGGTAATAGGGACATTAACCTAAAAAATAGTGGTAGAGTTTTTGATTACATTATTTTTAGATGCGAATGAATACTGAGTAATTTGAACAAAATATTACCCAGTACCCATTGGTAATTACCCATCTCTATCATTAGCTTTGTGGAGACTATGTTTGACCTTAGTCAAAGTAGAACAGTGTCACCACTTTTCTTTGCTCTTCTGCATCTCTACAAGTTTGTAGTAAAGTATGACTGTCGTGAAAAGCAAAGCAGATGAGTTGTTGACAACGGGAGACAATCTCCTTGTTGCACAAATAACTAGCCTCCGCCAAAGATAGATTATCATTGGTAGGATTTTCAACTAAGTGCATAACCTGCTCTAGTTGTTGGCGTGATTCCAAGGGCTGACGCTCTAGGCTTTGGGGTAAAATTACCGTCAATAAATTTGGATCAGCCTTTGTTGCTCCCCGGATGGCAGCGGAATTAGTACCTGTAGCACCAGAAGTGATGATTCGATTGCCCGATAAAACTAGGGCATAGGTCATCATTTCAATGAGATTTTGATGTGTAATTGGCACATGGCGAGAACCCAGCAGGGCGATTCTTTTAGAACCTGTTTGTTGGATTGTCGCCAACTCTTGCGCTAATGTATCAAGGTTATCAAGGTTGATGAGGTCTGTTGACTGGCTCAAAGATGGTGATGATCACATGAAACAACCCAGATATTCTACCAAACAGCGTGTAGGTGCAAAGCCAACTATAGTTACAGATTGATACTTTTCTGGTTTTTTTAGCTGATTCAGACACAAATGTATGCCCAGGCGGAGAGTATGAAGCAGTGTTTGTTGCTAATTCATAACTCAGAAGTAGGATTTACGCTGGTAATTAACTATGGATTTGGGTAAATAGTTACATTAAGATAAGCTGGCGGCTGGGTTTAATCCTAGTTGAGATAACAAACGGTTAATGTCAAAGTATTCAGACATTAACTGACTCATGCAATCTACCTTGAGAGGTTCATGAATACGAACTTGGCCGAAAGTACGGTCAACAATTTCTACTGTGGTCAAGGTATCTAAATCAACTGACAAAATCGGTATTTCTAATTCCTCGGCCCGGCTAAGAATAAAACTAGGGGGTGGTAATTGTCCGGTCAGAATTAGACATTGGGTAGAGGTTTCTAAAGCCGCTTGCTGAATTTCCACGCGATCGCCCCCGGTAACGACTGCTTTGTTACGACGTTTACGGAAGTATTTCACTGCTGAATTGACGTTCATGGCCCCAATGGCGAGTCTTTCTACTAATAAATCCAGGCGATCGCTGCGACAGAGAACTTCTGCTTTTAACTGTTTGACTAATTCTCTGACACTAACGCTACGGAGTAAATCACTTTTAGGTAGCATGGCTAATACAGGAATTCCCTGTTCTTCCAAGAATTGCCGGAGAAGATGATTGGCGGTTTCTAATTGTTCCAGGGGAATTTCATTAATTACCACACCAAGTAAGCGATCGCCTATTCGTTGTTTGGCAGATAATAAAGCTTCTACTGACAGCAGTGAATTATACCGATGTACTAATAGCACACCTCCATCTAAAACTTCTGCCATTTGCGCTAAGGACAAACCAAACAGATTACCTGCATCTAGGTCTCCTCCGCCTTCTAACAGCATTAAATCCCCTCGTGGTATTTGTAAATACTGCTGTACTAATGACTGCTGGTAATTGGTTTTGTCTTCACCGCGTAATCTTTTTTGAACTTTAATTTCATCTAAAGCTAACAAAGTCGGAGCAACACGGTTTTCCGTTAGTTTCAGACTTTCGGTAATGAACTGGACATCTCCGTCAGCTACTGTTCCATAGGAAGTATGCAGACAAACATCTAATGGTTTGCCGTAGGCGATGTCTATTCCTTGTTGCTTCAGCTGATGTGACAAACCTAAAACCGTTGCGGATTTACCACTGTAAGTCTCTACTGAACCAATCAGCAAATATTTAACAGATGTTGGCACGCCATGCACTCCTAATTTCAAATGTCTGTTTAACCCAGCTAGGTGTTCCCTAATTTTAGCTGACCCAACAGAAATAGCTTATTTAGTCTTTAGTTATTGGGCATTGGGCATTGGGCATTGGGCATTGGGCATCTCCCACTTTCCCACTCTCCTACTTTCCCCTTAATCTTCTATACGTAGGAGTTTGCGATAGAAAGTAGAAGAAAAATCAGTAACTTTATTACGTTTATACTGTTCCATCAATTCAATTAAGAAATTAATAAATTCAAAGCTGGCCATCATCACTTCATAACTTAATTCCGCATTGCCATCAAACTGAATCCGGCAGCGTGTCAAGTCTGAGGGTAGGGTAGCAACATTCCAGGTAGCAATGAAGGGAATATTTTCACCGCCTTCTATTTTGCGATGTCCTTCTATGTAACCTTTTTGATAAAGACTAATGGCATAGGGCAAGAAATTCCTTTTAGCTTGCTGGATATAAGGCAAGTAGACAGTTGCTTGTTGCTGAGTTACTGGTTGAATTTGGTCAATAGTAGACATAATTGAGAATTCCTTAACTGAACTGAGCTATTCAGGATTTTAATTTGCCATCTCATAGTATTCCCATAACTCTTTGTATTCAAACACACTGATATAAATATTTTCATTGGCATTTTGTTGACTAAGGAATCAGGATGCCAGACTGCTGTCGGGTTTTAGTTTCCTGGGGAAAGTTGGGCTTTATGTGGTAAAAACTGTAAACTTTAAACAAATGATGGTTTTTTATTTGAATTAAGCTATGCCAGCGAATTCCTGGCCGGAAAACGACTCTTACAACGAAAATTCTGATTCTCTTAATTCTTTACTGTCTGACCTATCAGCACAGGAGGAGTTACAGGAAGATGAAAATGCTCTTACTTTACCTTTATCAAGGTTTCAACGACGTAGACCCAAAGCCGCCCTAGTCTTAACTATTGTTTGGAGTGGGACGATCGCTTTACATTTAGTTTCTTGGGGTTCTATTTTCGTTCTCGGACTGACGGCAATTTTAAGCGTTCATGCCTTCAGGATTATTTTTGCTAGACCCCGCCATCATGCTAAAGAAATACAGGGAGATTTACCTTGTATATCTGTGTTGGTGGCTGCAAAAAATGAAGAAGCGGTAATTGGCAGATTGGTCAAAAATCTTTGTAGTCTGGAATATGCCAATGGTGAATATGAGGTCTGGATTATTGATGATAATAGTACGGATAACACACCGCAGCTATTAGCACAATTACAGCAGAAATATCAGCAACTCAGAGTTTTTAACCGTGCGGCTGATGCTACTGGGGGTAAGTCTGGGGCTTTAAATCAGGTGTTACCAATGACTAAAGGTGACATTATTGCCGTGTTTGATGCGGATGCCCAAGTTAACCCAGATTTGTTGTTACAAGTAGTACCTGTGTTCCAAAAAGAACAGGTGGGGGCGGTGCAGGTGCGAAAGGCGATCGCCAACGCTAAGGAAAATTTTTGGACTAGGGGACAAATGGCAGAAATGGCTGTTGATACTTGGTTTCAACAACAAAGAACTGCTATTGGTGGACTGGGTGAATTGCGGGGAAATGGTCAATTTGTTCGTCGTCAGGCTTTGTATAGCTGCGGTGGTTGGAATGAGGAAACCATTACCGATGATTTAGATTTGACTATTCGCTTGAATCTGGATCAATGGGATATTGAATGTATGTTCTATCCCCCAGTGCAGGAAGAAGGTGTGACAAATGCGATCGCTCTTTGGCATCAACGCAACCGTTGGGCTGAAGGCGGTTATCAGCGTTATTTAGATTATTGGGATCTGATTCTCAAAAATCGGATGGGAACGCGGAAAACTGTGGATTTACTGATTTTTCTGCTGATTATGTATATTTTACCGACAGCAGCAATTCCCGATTTATTAATGTCAGTGATTCGCCATCGTCCACCTATGTTAGCTCCTGTCACTGGGTTGTCGGTGACGATGTCTTTTGTGGGTATGTTTGCTGGGTTACAGCGCACCCGCCAAGATCAGAAAACGTCTAACTATTTTGTGCTACTTCTGCAAACCATTCGCGGCAGTATTTATATGCTGCATTGGTTGGTGGTGATAAGTAGCACTACTGCCCGGATTTCATTACGTCCCAAACGCCTGAAGTGGGTGAAGACTGTACATACTGGTTCTGAACATTAAGAAAAATAAGATAAACCACAAAGAAGAAATTAAATTTCTTTAAAATTCTGTAGAGATGTTGAATACAACTTCTCTACAATTTAGTGGTAATTTACTCAAGGATTTGTCTATTCATCTCCATCGTTGGAGTTCTTTTCCTCCTAATCCTGTTGATAAGTAGGTGAGCGTTAAAAATTGTCGTTATGACAAGGCAGGGGGCAGGAGGCAGGAGGGAAGAGGTTTTTAGCAATTTTATATTTTGTTACATACCTTGGTTTTTTCTTGCCGACTTACTTAGTTTTTATTACTCCAACTCCTTCTAGTTGTAAAAAACCTACACCTGTCAGGATGGGGAGATGGGGAGATGTTTACCAATTATTACCAATTACCCCATCACCCATTACCACTGATAACTATTCAAACAAACGGAAATAGGGATAACGTACAGGTACACCTGGTTCTTTATCCAAATCAAAATTAATCACATCCCAAGATGGATCATCAGTAGGATCAGGTCCAAATTCTACCGGTAAACCATACAAACGAGCAGAACCCGACTCCGGTTGTCCAGAACGCCAAGGACTACTACGTTCTAAATAGCCACTCATTAACTCTTGATAACGACGAGCAATAATCACCTTTGTAGCGCGGTATCCTTGGGTATAAAGCTTATCTAAAGCCTCATGAATTTCAAAACGAATACCATCAGGATGGGTATGTTGACGATACCATTCATTATTCCATCTGCGCCAATGACGACCCGACTGAAGATGTACCAACTCCTCAGTTTTCGGGTTTGCCTCAAAAGCACCATGACGCGTACACAAATAAGTATCGGTTAATGTAAGCGCGGGAATAGTTTGGCGACAGTGAGGACACTGTATTTCAGGGCCAAATATTGGGTACTGTAAGCCTGGATTCATCATGAAGTGTGTACAAGCATAATTTTTCTTTTACCAGCACCAATAGGTTGGATTAAACACTTAAGTTCCGCACTTTGAGTTAATTACTCACCACCACAAACAAAGAAGAGTTGCAGCAAAAGCAAATCTCAAAAAGTCTTTCCTTAGCGTACAGGCCAAACGGCTGTGATATCCTAGTTGTGCAATCAACCTCAAAGGTTGGTTTTTTTCCAGTGTTTCTGGCTACCATATCAATATTTTATCGTGTCTACTGTTTCCTACTGGACATCTCCCGATTTTTCTCAAGCTGCCTTTATCGCAACCAACGCTGTTATTATCGGTTCAGTCAACATTGCAGCCGAAGCAAGCATCTGGTATGGTGCAGTAGTCAGGGGGGATGTAGAACGCATTGAAATCGGCGAATGCACAAACGTACAGGATGGAGCCATTTTGCATGGTGATCCTGGTTTGCCAACGATCTTAGAAGATCATGTTACTATAGGACATCGTGCCGTGGTACATTCTGCTCATATTGAACGTGGAAGTTTAATAGGCATTGGGGCAATTATTTTAAATGGGGTGAAAGTTGGTCATAGTAGCATTATCGGTGCTGGCGCAGTAGTAACCAAAGACATACCTCCTTATTCCCTAGTAGTTGGTATTCCCGCCAAAATTGTCCGCCAACTCACAGAAACCGAAGCCGCAGAACTCATCGAACACGCCCAAAAATACCATAAATTAGCCCTTGTCCACGCCGGTAAAGGGGATGATGTTGGCTTTAGGTAATTGATAATGGGTAATGGGTAATGGGTAATTGGTAATGGGTAATTGGTAATGGGTAATTGGTAATTGGTAATTGGTAATTGGTAATTGGTAATTGGTAATTGGTAATTGGTAATTGGTAATTGGTAATATATATTTCCCAGTCAATAGTCACCAGTCACCGATCACCAGCCCCAACTTCATTATTCTTTACAGATCCCCTTGGAAAAATACCCCACTTCAGATAAAAATAAAAGTTGATAACTGTTGACAAAACTTTAATTTCCACATAGCAGAGGGATTCTAAAAATGGATATTGATACCCGTGTAGTCATTGTTTTAGCACCATTAGCCATTGCAGCAGGTTGGGCTGCTTTTAATATCGGTGCTGCTGCTATCAGACAAGTACAAAACTTTTTGAACAAAGAAGCGTAATTTAGGTAATGGGTAATTGGTAATTGGTAATGGGTAATTGGTAATATATATTTCCCAGTCACCAGTCACCAGTCACCTTTTACCTGTCACCTGATAACCGTGAATACAGACTCTTTATTACAACCCTTCCAAAAATTTGGCGTTAATTTGGGACTCTCCCGCATTATCAAACTCTTAGCAAAACTTAATAACCCCCATCAACAAATACCTATTATCCACGTTGCTGGCACTAATGGTAAAGGTTCTGTTTGCGCTTATCTATCATCTATACTCACTCAAGCAGGTTATCGTACAGGACGCTACACTTCACCCCATTTGATAGACTGGACAGAAAGAATCTGTGTAAATGAACAGGCGATCGCATCAGAAACATTGTCTCAATTAATACAACAAGTTCAGGCAGCAATAGACAAAAACGAAGAATCGCCGACGCAATTTGAAGTAATTACCGCAGCAGCTTGGTTATATTTTGCACAACAGAAAGTTGACATAGCCGTAGTAGAGGTAGGACTAGGAGGGCGTTTAGATGCTACTAACGTTTGTGAACAGCCTTTAGTAACAGTAATTACCTCAATTAGTAGAGAACATTGGCAACAATTAGGATCAACAATTAAAGATATTACTAGAGAAAAAGCAGGGATTATCAAAGCTAGATGTCCTGTAGTGATGGGACAATTACCAGATGATGCCAAACAAGTCGTAATCTCCCGCAGTTTAGAATTACAATCTCCGATTTTTACCCCTCAACCGGCAACAGAAATTCGTCCTGGATGGGCAGAATATACAAGTTTGGGAAATGGGGGAAACATAGAAAAATCCACATTTACAATTGAATATCCTTTACCATTAAAAGGGCAAATTCAATTACATAATTCAGCTTTAGCTTTAGCAACTGTAGAGATATTAAAAACACAAGGTTGGCAAATTTTTGAACAAGCAATTCTTCAAGGTTTAGAAAAAACAAAATGGCCAGGGAGAATGCAGTGGTTTACCTGGAAGAATAAACAGAAAAATCAAGATTATCAATTATTAATAGACGGCGCACATAACCCAGCCTCAGCAGAAGTTTTGAGAACTTATGTAAATAGTTTAAACTACAAAAATATCACTTGGGTGATGGGAATGTTAGCAAACAAAGATCATGGTGATATTTTCCAAGAATTATTAAAAACAGGAGATAAATTATATTTAGTCCCTGTTCCTGATAGTAATTTTGCAAATTTAGAAGATTTAAAAAAATTGGCTTTAAAAATTTGCCCAGATTTAGGTTTATGCAGCACCTATGAAGATGTATTCACCGCTTTAGATGCTGCTTTTACCAATTCAGAAAATCAAGATAACCCAGTTGTTTTATGCGGTTCTCTTTATTTAATCGGTCATTTTTTAGGTAATAGTCACTAGCCATTAATTAGGGCTTGCTGAATAAATCTCAAAACATTACAGGTAAACGATTTTAGCGATTTTGACTTTCAAAAAATGCAAGCTTTGATGAGGTGAGAACTGAAAAACCTTGCATTTAATTCCTGCTTCAAGGAAAAATAGTTCCCATCCAACTCTTGAAACTGTCACCTGTCACCTGTCACCTGTCTCCACGACAAGACTTTATCAGCAAACCCTAATTAAATTTTACCTAGTCACCAATTACCAATCACCTATTATCCCATTCCTGTGCTGCATCAGCCACAGCTTGATCTACAGTTTTTTGTCCTAACATTGCTGATTGAATATTATTATAAATTGCCCTTTGCAACAATTTAAAATCCTTCATTTTTGGTGTTAAAACTTCCGCTGTTTGCATTTGTTGAGCGCTGATAATTCTAGCTTTTTCCACAGTAGAAGCAGTTGGGGGAACTTCTTGAAAATAACTATCAGATAAAGCCTTAACTGTTGAAGGTAAAACATTAGCAGCTTTAGCAAAAGCTAACTGATTTTCATCATTAGTTAAAAATAAGGCAAACTTAACCGCCGCATCAGGATTTTTAGTAACACGGGGAATGACAACATTCATCACCGCCACATTTTTCTTACCAGCATCTCCTGTAATTTGGGGAGCGATCGCCGAAGCCTTGGCTATTTCTGGGGCATTATTAGATATAGTCTTGAGAAACTCAGGCCCAGAAGCCAAAAACGCAGTTTCCCCAGACTGGTATAAATCAATGGCTTGACGGTGGCCTTGGGTTAAAGACTCTCTAGGTAGTAAACCCTTCTTGTATAAATCTACCCAATACTGAAAAGCCGCTCTACCCTCTGGAGTATTAAAAGCCGCCTTACCCTCAGCATCTACCAGAGTCACACCCATTTGTACCAAAGATTCCAAAACCTCACCAGAATCCTGGGGAACAAAAGTAGCAAAAAAAGCGTATTTACGAGTTTTATCTCTAATTTGCTGCGCTGCTTGAGCCAACTCAGTATAAGTTGCAGGTGGTTTTGTAATACCTGCTTGTTTTAGTAAATCAGTGTTATAAATAGTTAATCTCGTAGTTAGATACCAGGGAATACCAAAACTCTTACCATCAAGGGTACTAGCTTGCCAGATATTCGGTAAATAGGAGGATTTAACATCATTTGAGATTTTTGCATCCAAATCTAACCAGGCATTTCGTCCGGCTAATTGGGAAGCAAAATCTGGGTTAAGGTTAACAACATCTGGTGGCGTTTTTGCGGAGACAGCTGTTAGAATCTTGTTTTCCATTGCCGCCCAAGGCACATCTACCCACTTAACTTTAACATTGGGGTTTTGGGATTCAAAATTCTGAATCAGACCTTGGAAATAGTCAGTAAATTGGGGTTGGAGTTGCATAGTCCAAAACTCAATAGTTGCGGTTTCCGAAGCTACCTGAGTTGTGCTTGTGCTAACATCTCCAGTGTTACAGCTAACAATCCAACTAGCTAGTACACCCAATAAAGCCCAAACAGTTAGTTGTTTTAATTTATGCGATCGAATCATCGTGGTATATTTTTACGATTAGCGGGGTTTAAAAACTTATGCAGAAATGTCGAGATTATAGGCTATATAGATTACTTAGTCATAACTTACCTGAGAAACGGATTTAAAATTTCCATTTATCTAGTCTAGAGAGTAAAACTGTGGTCAACGTCTTAAATAATCTTAGTAATATCAAGAGCCTCAGCAGTTTTAGTAAGATCCTTGGTAAACATGGTAAAGGAGTGGGAATTGAACTTGCTCCAGATCGAATGAACATAGTACAACTACGTAAGCAACGCCAAGGACTAAAACTAGAATCTTTAATTACAGTCCCAGTCCCAGAAGGGATAGTTATTGATGGTCAAATTAATGACGCTCCCAGAATGGCGGAACTAATGCAGCAAACCATGGCTGAACACAAAATTAAAGCTTCCCGCGCTGCCACTTGTATTCCCGGTAGAGATGCCATTGTCCGTGTAATTCCCGTGCCAGCAGAACTGGATAATAAAGAATTGCGGGAGATGGTACTAAATCATGAAGCAGCATTGTACTTACCTTATCCCAGAGAAGAAGCTGATGTAGATTATCAGAAATTGGGGTACTTTGTAGACGAAGATGGGATTGAAAAAGTACAAGTTCTGTTAGTTGCCACTCGTAAAGAATTAACAGACACCTATCTTAATACTTTTGCTGAAGCAGGAATAGGAGTTGATGTTCTAGAAATTAACAGCTTTGCCCTGATTCGGACTATTCGTGATCAATTGCGACTATTCGGACCCCAAGAAGCGGCAGTATTAGTTGATATAGAATTTGACAGTACAGAAATTGCCATCATCATCAATGGAGTTCCTCAATTTTCTCGTACCGTTCCCATCGGCACATATCAACTCCAAGCGGCTTTATCCAGAGCTATGAGTTTACCCACATCCAGAGAAATGGATATGTTAATGGATATGACAATTCCCGCTCATCCTCTAGATAGTGGTAAAACAGGGCTAACTGGTGCAAACCCTGGGATGGGACCGATGTTAAAAATTCTGGGAGAATTAGCTGATGAACTACGCCGTTCCATTGATTTTTATATCAATCAAAGTGAAGGTTTAGAAGTAGCACAAATTCTCCTAGCTGGTATGGGTGGAGGACTACAACAACTTGATGAGTTTTTTACTCAAAGATTAGGTTTTCCCACTACTCAAATAGATCCAATTAGGGATTTATCCTTACAAGTAGAAGATGATAAATATCCTCCAGTCAAACGTCCCGGTCTAGGAATTGTACTTGGTTTAGGAATGCGGGAGGCATAAACAAAATGTACAGTTTAGATATTAACTTTCTTAAAGATCGTTCACCGACTGAGGTTGGTACTCAACCAACTTCACCACCAATTAATCTCAGAGATTATATTCCCGTGGGGATAGGACTTGGTGCAGGTTTAATTTTGCCAGCTTTGTCTTTATTGGGTTTGTGGTTTATAGAAGGGCAAAATAGTAATTTAGAACAGCAAATTGCGAAATCAGAGCAGGAAATTAAACAGTTAGACGGTAAAATAGCGGACATTAACAAAATCAAAGCAGAAACAGCTGTTGTTAAAGATCAAACAGATTCTTTAGTAACTGTATTTAATCGGATTCGTCCTTGGTCAGCAATGTTAAAGGAATTTCGTGAACGCATTCCTGCTAATGTCCAAGTGGAAAATATCAAGCAAATTCCACCAGAACTTCCCTCAAAATCAGGTCAAGCAAAACCGCAAACTCCTACTAATGATGGTTCTATTCCAGCTGGTTCACTAGAAATTACTGGTTATGCCCGCTCTTTTACTGATGTCAATGACTTCTTGTTAAGTATGGGACAATCTAAGTTATTAGATGCCTCAAAAAGCAGAATTAGTACAGCGGAGTTGGTAGATGCACCACCCATAACTGGCGCTATCCCACCAGACAATTCAGCCAAATCCAAAGTAAAAATTAAACCACCTCAAGTGGTTAAATACACTATTAAAGCTACTCTAAGTAGTGTACCCGCATCCGAATTAATCAGTGAGTTAGAAAATAAAGGCACAGTCGGATTAGTTAACAGAATTCGTAGCCTTCAGAAAACAGGAGCATTACCACAATGACATTAAGTGATGATTTAAGTTTTTCTAAAAGTGGTGCTGGCTTTGATGATTTTTCATCATCCTATCCCGTTGTCTTTGGTATCACTTTTACACCACAAGTTATTGGCGGGGTAGTTGGTGGCTTAGGTTTCCTCGGTGCTGTCTATATGATCCTCAACTTAGGTATGCCAGCTTGGGAAAAGTTCCAAGGATTACAAACCAAAAGCAAAGACTTACAAAGTCAAGTAGAGCAAAAAACCAATCAAGCTAACCAAGCTAATAAAGTAAAAGCAGACTTGGCTCAGTCAAAACAATTGCAAACACAAGTTTTAGGCTTGTTTGCTAACGAGAAAAGTTTAGATACTCTGCTACTGGATACCAGCAGCCTAATAAATACCAGTAACTCTGAAGCTAGAGTTATTAGTGGTATCAAAGCTCAACTCAAAAAATTCGCCCCAGAAGGAGATGAACCAGAAATAATTGAAGATGGTAGTCTGGGTGAAAAAGTTAACAACAAACTCAAACGCCAGATTATCAAAGTAGAAATTGAAGGCAAATTTGAGCAAATGCAGTTAATCATGGCTAACATCGAGCGATTGCAGCCTTTATTACTGGTAGAAAACTATAACTCACAACTCATAGAACCAGAAGTAGACAACACAGACAGAGACAGACCACCAGTCAGAAGTGAACCTGGTAAAATTTTAACTTCTTTTGATTTAGTGGCATTAATGCCATTAACAGAAGCAGAAACTGCCAAAATAGCCGCAGAAGAAGCAGCTAAAAACGCTACTGCTAAAAAATAACCATTAAAAAATCTGAATCCTAACTTGTGAATAAAATGTCAATTCCGGACAACACCAGTTAGTTTTTAAGCCTTGGTTAACACGTAGATATACAGACTGAATTTTATTTAATTTAAGGTGAGGAGTGAACTGTGAAACAAGTTCATAGTAACGTTTTATTTTCCAGTGCCGCTGCTTGTGTTCTCTTAGCAGCACAGCCCGCTTTTGCCCAAGTTACTCAAATTACAGAAGTGAAACTAAGCCCTACTGATGGGGGAATTAGTGTCATGTTAAAGACTTCTGCTGGTAACAAACCCCAGGTTTTCACGACAAAAAGAGATAAGGCATTAGTTGCAGATATTATAAATACCCAACTACGTTTACCCAAAGGTCAGAGTTTCCGCCAAGAAAACCCAGCCCCAGGTATAGCATTGGTAGAAGTTAATCAACTAGATGCCAATAGTGTGCGGGTGAAAGTAACAGGTATTAGTGAAGCGCCCAGTAATCAGCCAGTTATCCGCAAAGATAACAATTTGACTCTCGGTTTCATGGCCAGTGGAGATGTCACCGCATCTACCAGCACCACCCAAAACACCAACAATACAGCATCACTACCAGCAACCACTATCACTACTCCTGGTCAACCCGCTGGTAAGGTAGATGTCCTCGTACCCAACCCAGAAATATCTATTAATGGTCAAGCGGCCAAACCAGCAGGCCCAAATCAAACTTATAACGTTGCTCCCCCATTTTTACCCAGAGCAGTTGCACCACCAGTTGGAGATATTACAGTATCTAACACAGATACTTCTCCCACGGATATTGATTTAGGAACGCAGGAACGAGTTCCCCGCTTGGTACTAAGAGAAGCTCCTGTGCGGGAAGTTTTATCACTTTTAGCTCGCGCTGCTGGTTTAAACTTGGCTTATGTTGGGACAGAGGCAAATAAACCTGCTACTGGAACTCAACCAGGTGCAGCAGCTACCAGTAGTCAAACAATATCTTTAGATATAGAAAATGAACCAGTGCAGGACGTTTTTAACTACGTTTTGCGCTTGAGTGGCTTGCAAGCTAACCGCAGTGGGAGAACAATTTTTGTCGGTGCTAACCTGCCTAATTCCACCCGTGATAAAACCATGCGGAGTTTGCGACTCAATCAGGTGTCAGTGCAAGCAGCTTTAGACTTTTTGGTGACTTTGGGTGCTGAAAGTGCGGTTAGCCGTGAACGACTCGTGACCAGTGTTAGTGCTGTACCTATAGGTGGAGCGCAAGACGCAGTAACTAACACTCAGACCACTACAGAAACCAAAATTGAAGTGCAAAGAGTTGATTATAAAGACTCAGTGCCTTTACTCAGGGGTTTACAAGCTTCAGGGGATGAGCGGACAAATTCTGTCACCTTGGTTGGTGATCCCAAGACAGTAGAAATGGCTGTATCACAGTTAACACAGTTAGATGTCCGTCGTCGTCAGGTTGTGGTGAACTTGAAGATTATTGATGTGAACCTGACCGGTATTCAAGACTACAAAGCTAGTTTTTCCTTTGGTTTGGGTGATAGTTTCTTTGTGAGTGATGGTGGTGCAGCAGCATTTAACTATGGTCGGGTGAATCCACCTAGTCAGCAAAATACAGTTAATAGTGTATTATCACCAACTATCATTGGTACTCAAGGAACAGATCCAACCGGACCCTATGTAACACCGGAAGGTGTAGAGGCTCAACCATTTCTGGATTATCAAACAAATGCTCCGTTTGGAAGCAATAATGATATTGATCCCAGATTTAATCCTGATTTCCTCCGTGGTTCACCAAATAACTCCTATTATGCAAGACCTGGTTTTGGTACAACTAATAATCCTCTGTTACCTGGTATTACACAGGTTCAAGATGGACGAGTTACTTATGAAGTCCCTCAACTATTCCAATATCCCAGACGCTTCCTAGCGAGTTTGCAAACTCAGGTTACAAATGGTAATGCTAAGATTCTGACTGACCCCACTCTGATTGTCCAAGAAGGACAAGATGCACAGGTGAAGTTAACTTCAGAGGTTTATGGTGGTATCAGAGTTACTCCAGATTTACGAGAACCAATTATTAAAGAAGCTGGTTTAACCCTAGCCGTGAGAGTGGAAAGGGTTGATGATAATGGTTTTGTATCCTTGTCTGTTGCTCCCACAGTCGCTGGTATTGGTGGTGCTGCGGCAACTCCTGATGGTACTATTACCTTATTGGCTGCGAGAACTCTTGAATCGGGTTTAATTCGCTTACGAGATGGTCAGACTCTGATTTTATCAGGTATTATTCAAGATTCAGACCGGACAACAGTGACTAAACTACCTATTTTGGGTGATATTCCTTTGCTGGGTTCGCTGTTTAGAACCACAAACAGAGAGAATGAACGTAGAGAAGTAATTGTGTTACTCACACCCCAAGTATTAGATGACTCTCAGCGTTCTGCCTATGGTTATAACTATAGCCCCAGCCCCCAGGTAAGGGATGTTTTAGAACGTCGGGGTACACAGTTACCTGGTAGTCGTAGGTAGGTTTGATAGATACCCGGATTATTGAATAATTTGGTTGATACTCCCCAGCCCTAAGGGGACGGGGATTATTGAATATTCCACAAACGAACTTTCAAAGGCGCAATCAAAGCACCTCTGCTGACTCCATCAAGATTGATACTTAATTTTGCCGATACTTTTCTTAGAATATTGCTTGCACCATTGCGGTCAGCATTAATTCTAAATCCGTCCTTAGAACGATATAAACCACGCTTAACTCGTTTGCCTAATGCTTGCCACCCTTTGGAGTTTTCACCAAATGTATGTAGCTCATCACGGTCTAAAAAACTAGCTTTTGATGTATAGCTTTCTTTAGTTTCAATAAAACCTATTCCGTATTGTTCACATAACTGTTCAATACGATTTTTTAATTTATAGCACTTTCCGCTATTATGAGGTACACCCTTGGCGGGCAAGATGCCCACCCCACAAAAGTTTTGTCATTTATGTCTGTACCTTATTGGTATGAAATCTGCTGTATGAATACTAATTTACCCTCCCTAAAAGTTAAAGATATAGGTGAACAAGGTTTATTAAAAATAATACAATCCTTCTGTCCCGCAGATATCATCGGTGATGATGCAGCAGTATTAACCACAACTCCACAAAAATCCTTAGTTGTCACCACAGATATGCTAATAGATGGAGTGCATTTTAGTGATGTTACCACCTCCCCAGAGGATGCAGGATGGCGTGCTGCGGCGGCTAATTTATCAGATTTAGCAGCTATGGGTGCTTTTCCCTTGGGTATAACCGTAGGATTGGGTTTGCCAGGGGATTTAAGCGTTGCATGGATAGAAAAACTCTATCAAGGCATAACAGAATGTCTGCAAAAGTATAATGTATCAATAGTTGGTGGTGATATCGTGCGATCGCCTATCACTACCCTATCCATTACCGCCTTTGGTGAAGTTAAACCCGATTTGATCATTCGTCGTTCCACAGCACAGATTGGAGATACAATCATCGTTACAGGTATTCACGGTGCATCCCGCGCTGGCTTAGAACTGCTCTTAAATCCCGAAATAGCTCAAAACCTCAAAACCACAGAAAAGACAGCCTTAATAGCCGCCCATCAACGTCCCATACCACGTTTAGATGTCCTACCCATCATTGAAGAAATCCTACTCCCCATCTCCCCATCTTCCCATCTCCTCATTTCTGGCATGGATAGCAGCGACGGTTTAGCAGACGCAGTATTACAAATCTGTCGTGCTAGTGGAGTAGGAGCAATTTTAGAACAGAGTAAAATTTCCGTACCATCAGCATTCAATCACTGGTTAACACCAGAGCAATCGCTCAATTATGCCCTATACGGTGGCGAAGACTTTGAATTAGTCCTCTGCTTACCACCAAAAACCGCATCGGCATTAGTTGAAAAATTGGGAACAGGTGCAGCCATAATTGGCACAATTACACCAGGTTCAGAAGTGAACTTAAAACATGAAAACGCAAAAATCCCTAACCAAGTTTTAACACTCAGTCAGGGATTTCAACATTTTAGTTAGGAAATAGGTAATGGGTAAACTTCTTACTGTCACCTGTCACCTATCAACTGTCACCTAAATTAAGCCCACTTAGCAGCAACTAACTCAGCCAAATCTAGAACACGTTGGCTATAACCCCACTCATTGTCATACCAAGCCATAACTTTAACCATGTCATTACCCATGACAAGAGTTAAATTAGCATCAACAATGGAAGACTCATTCGCACCTTGATAATCGGAAGACACCAAAGGAAGTTCGCTGTATCCTAAAATGCCTTTCAGATAAGTTTCAGCAGCATCCTGGAAAACTTGGTTAACTTCTTCTGTAATAGTGCGTTTTTCAACTTGAACTACAAAGTCCACCATGGACACATTCGGGGTAGGTACACGTAAAGCAGTACCATTTAATTTACCCTTCAATTGTGGCAATACAAGTGCTACAGCCTTAGCAGCACCAGTAGATGTAGGAACAATGTTAATAGCTGCTGCTCTAGCCCGACGTAAATCACGGTGAGAAGCATCTAGAATCCGCTGATCCCCAGTGTAACTGTGGGTAGTGGTCATTGTCCCTTTGATGATGCCAAATTTTTCATCTAGCACCTTAGCAATAGGAGCTAAACAGTTGGTAGTACAGCTGGCATTACTGATGATGTGATGTGTGTTGTGATCATAATCTTCATGATTGACACCCATCACAAAAGTACCATCTTCATTCTTACCAGGGGCAGTAATCAGAACCTTCTTAGCACCCGCATTAACGTGCCGCATTGCCCCTTCTTTACTGGTAAATACACCAGTAGATTCAATAATCAGGTCAATGTCCCATTCTTTCCAGGGCAAGTTATCTGGGTTGCGATCAGATACGCATTTAATGGTATTACCATTGACAGTAATAGAATTATCATCAGCAGTAATATCAGCATTTTGTAATCTTCCTAGCATGGAATCATATCTAAGAAGATGAGCATTGGTTCTGGGATCAGAAGTGTCATTGATAGCCACAAGTTGAATTTGGCTGTTTTCTCTACCTACCCAGCAGCGCGCGAAGTTCCGTCCAATGCGCCCGAAACCGTTAATTGCAACTCTAATCACAGTGTCTTGCCCTCTGTATTTATGCCTATAAGTTGATATCGTTGACCCCAATCATATCGCAAAGGGGGGGAGTCTTTATAACCATAAAGCGTTAGATTAAAAAAAAAATACAGAATTTATTCAGGATTATCTGAGTAAAGCTGGTGAGTAGAGATGTAAAGTCGCACTGATTCCGGGACTAAATTCTTAATTGAGACACCTAAACGACAAAATTCACGGATTTTACTGGACGAAACTCTAACCAAAGGAGTATTCAGTAATTGCCAGTTTATGGTATTTGATTTTTCCTTAAATTTTTGCTCTACTTGCTTGCAGACTGACTCACTTTGAGATATAGTCTCAGCACCTGCGGGTCGGGGTGCAATTAACCAATCACACATTTGTGCTAGTTCTATTCCGCAATACCAACGGGGTAAAGTTTGGAAAGCATCCAAACCGATAATCCAGTACCAATGGGTATTGGGGTAGAGAGCAGATAAATTAATCAGGGTGTTGATGGCATAGGAATTCCCAACAGATTCTTTCTCAATTATTGAGACAGTGAACGCTGGGTTATTTCTCGTTGCTAGTTTTAACATAGCTAAACGATGCTCAAAAGCAGTTGCTTGTTTATGGGGGGGATTTATAGATGGAACCCAAATCAACTGTTCCATAGATATTTGAGCCATCGCTGCTTCAGCTATCAGCAAATGTCCCCAGTGAATAGGATCAAATGTACCACCAAAAATTGCTATTTGCTGCATCCAGTTCAAGAATGAAAAACTTGGAAAAAGTAGACAGAGATTTATTGTTTAGATATGGTTATGTTTTCCCAAATCTGTCTAACTTGGGTCGTCAGGAGTCAAAAGAACAAGACAAAATAGTATCGGCAACTCTTGAGAAACAAGCCTTGATATTGGTTGATAAATCATTTCTGCTCGTGAGTTGTAGTAGCTTATTCCCATAATTTGAGAAATTTATCAATTTGATCTAGAAGAGTTGAATCATACTTTTACTATCAATGTACTATTGTAATCAATTCACCCCTTGGATTCGATCTAATTGCAAATCACCAATAAATTTCAGTAGGAAAAAGATAATATGTGTTTAAAATTACCACCGGAATTTTCCCGATGTAAAACCAATTTTCAGAATAATCATAAAAAGATGTCAGCAATAGAAAACATCCCCATGAGGTAATATCTTTTGGAATAAAAAATACCAAAGTCGAAAATTAACTGTTGATTCGGGTCAGAAAATCTTGCAGGGGCAATATCTGTAAAAATCAAAATCCTGTTATGATACGCGTGTCATTTGTGATGATTGTGTGGTGTGGTGTAAGAGGAACAAAAAATGAGTAATTCTATAGATTTTAGCGGTAGACCATTTCATTTCATTGGAATTGGCGGTATAGGAATGTCCGCACTGGCTTATGTTCTTACCAAACGTCAATTACCAGTATCGGGTTCTGATCTCCGTCCTAATCAAATTACACGTAACTTAGAAGCCTTGGGCGCTCATATTTTTAGTAAACAAGAAGCCAGTAATCTGGAATTCTTCCGTCCCCAAGAATCAACTAATGGAGTATTTTTAAATTCACAAGAAAATCTACCTTTTGATCAAAAAAATCTTCCCCAAGTGATTTGTTCAACAGCTATTAACCCTAGTAATTTTGAATACAAAGCAGCTTTAGAATTAGGTTGTCCAATTTCACATCGTTCCGATGTCTTAGCTGCTTTAATTGCGGATTATTACAGTATTGCTGTCGCTGGAACTCATGGCAAAACTACAACAAGTAGCATGATCGGTTATATGCTACTGCAAGCTGGTCTTGATCCCACAATTTTAGTAGGTGGAGAAGTCAAAGCTTGGGAAGGTAACGCTAGACTGGGAGAGAGCAAGTATTTAGTGGCTGAAGCGGATGAATCTGATGGTTCTTTAGTCAAACACGCTCCAGAGATTGGAGTTATTACCAACATTGAACTTGACCATCCCGATCATTACGAAAATTTAGAAGAAGTAATTAGCACTTTTCAAAAATTTGCTCAAGGGTGCAATATTTTAGTAGGTAGTATTGATTGTGATACCGTCAGAGATAGGCTCAAACCAACGATCAGTTACAGCCTCTACCCGGATACAGAAGCTGACTATGCTGTTACCAACATTGATTATCGTGCCGATGGCACAACAGCCCTAGTGTGGGAAAAAGGTAAAGCATTGGGTGTTCTCAAGTTAAAACTATTAGGTCGTCATAATCTGAGTAATGCTTTAGCAGCAGTAGCTGTAGGACGCGTCCTGGGTTTAGAATTTGGAGAAATATCCAAAGGTATCGCTACCTTTGAAGGTGCAAGACGACGCTTTGAATTCCGGGGTGAAGCTGCTGGTATTACTTTTATTGACGATTACGCCCATCACCCCAGTGAAATTCGCGCTACTTTGGCTGCTGCACGTTTGCAAGCTAGACCAGGACAAAGAATTGTAGCCATTTTCCAACCCCATCGTTACAGCCGGACACTGACATTTCTAGAAGAATTTGCTGAGTCTTTTACCCACGCCGATTTAGTTATTATCACGGATATTTACAGCGCGGGAGAACCAGACTTAGGACAGATTAATGGTGAAAAATTGGCAAACGCAATTGCTAAACACCACCCACAGGTAATTTATCAACCAAATTTATCTTCAGTGACTGAGGACTTGTTATTAACTCTCAGACGGGGAGATTTGGCACTTTTCTTAGGTGCTGGCAACTTAAATCAAGCTATTCCCGAAATTATCTCGACACTTTGTGAACCGGTAACAGCCACATCATAAGTGAAAACAACTTGCTAGATTTTTTCTTTCCCAGATTACTGATCTACCAATAGTCTTTTAGTTATTTAAGACACCAGAAATCAGTTATTTACTTAATAAAAATTACCAATTAAAGCAACGATGACAATTTCCCAGGCAGCTGGAAACGTCTGTACCATTTCTGCTTTGAACACAGGTACACAGACAGCAGCTAATTCTGTTGATAGTAAAGTGATTTATCTCCCAGGAACTGAATGTGTAATCAAGTCTCAGGCTTATTTATCCGCGTTTACTTCCTATAGAGTAGGAGGTGCAGCCCAACTGTATGCCTCCCCTCGAAATTTAGAAGCACTCAAAGCTAGTATTGAATACGCTAAGGAAAATGATTTACCAGTAACTGTCCTGGGTGCTGGTTCTAACCTGTTGGTTAGTGACCAAGGTATACCAGGTTTAGTGATTGCTACCCGTCATTTTCGCTCTAAGCATTTTGACTCACAAACAGGTCAACTAACTGTGGCCGCAGGGGAATCTATTCCTAGTTTGGCTTGGGAAGCCGCAGAATTAGGATGGGAAGGTTTGGAGTGGGCAGTAGGTATCCCCGGCACTGTGGGTGGCGCAGTTGTGATGAATGCAGGAGCGCACAATAGTTGTATTGCAGAGATGTTAGTCAGTGCGGAATTACTGGCCCCTGATGGAACATTGGAGACTGTCACCCCCGCAGAATTAGATTACAAATACCGGACTTCATTACTGCAAGGGGGCGATCGCATCGTTACTCAAGCTACTTTTCAACTGCAACCAGGAGCAGATCCAGTACAGGTAAAAGCTATAACTAAGCAACACAAACAACACAGACTCTCTACTCAACCTTATAATTTCCCTAGTTGCGGTAGTGTATTCCGTAATCCCAAACCGTACTCAGCGGGCTGGTTAATTGAACAAGCTGGATTAAAAGGCTACCAAATTGGTGGAGCGCAAGTAGCTCAACTGCACGCTAATTTTATTGTGAATCGTGGTGGTGCAAAAGCCAGTGATATTTTCTGTCTTATCAATTATATTCAACAGGAAGTACAAGAACGTTGGTCTATTTGGTTAGAACCAGAAGTTAAAATGATTGGCGAGTTTCAAGCAGTTTGTTGATAGGTGACAGGTGATAGGTAAGAGTAAAAAGTTACCAATTAATGCCCATTACCAATTACCCACCCCATCTATAATTGAATTTGATTTGTTATTCACAGCATAAGTGGAAAATTAATTATGACAGCAGGAAAAGGACAAGGCTTTGGTTTTGGTTTAGGAAAAATGAAGGAACTAGCCGCTGCTTTTCAAAAAGCACAGCAGGTTCAAGAAGGTGCAAAACGTCTCCAAGAAGAATTGGAACAAATGGAGATTGAGGGAGAGTCTGGTGGTGGACTGGTAAAAGTTGTTGTCAGTGGCAACCAAGAACCCAAACGAGTGGAAATTTCCCCGGAAGCGATGGCACAAGGTTCAGAGTTACTTTCTGATCTAGTTACAGTAGCTATGAAAGATGCCTATACTAAGTCCACCACAACCATGCGGGAACGGATGGAAGAATTAACCAGTGGACTAGAATTACCTGGTTTATAGTCATTGGTAATGGGTAATGGGTAATGGGTAATGGGTAACTGGTGATTGGTAAAAATATTTTTCCCTTTCACCCCCTCACCCTATCTTCTCCTGACTCCTTGATAGCGCAGCGTGGCGTAGCCATAATCCTGATAACTGAATATATGTCCTACAAATTACTGTTCGTCTGTCTGGGTAATATTTGCCGATCCCCCTCAGCCGAAAATATTATGAATCATCTCATTGATCAAGCTGGTTTGAGCGATCACATTGATTGTGATTCTGCTGGTACTTCTAGTTATCATATCGGTAGCCCACCAGACCGACGCATGAGTGCAGCTGCATCTGCAAAGTTAGGAATTAAACTCCGTGGTCAAGCCCGTCAATTTCAAAGATCAGACTTTCAAGAGTTTGATTTGATTTTAGCCATGGATCAAGAAAACTATGACAATATCCTTGCTGTTGACCGTTCTGGAGAATATCACCACAAAGTCCGTTTGATGTGTGATTTTTGCTCTGTTCACACTCTCAAGGAAGTTCCCGATCCTTATTATGGCGGCTCGGAGGGATTTAATTATGTCATTGACCTACTAATGGATGCCTGTGAAGGTCTACTTGGTTATGTAAAAAATCAAGATCACAGAAGGTTGTAGGGGGTGAAAAATTAATTTTTCCTCCTCAACTACTCAACTAGACCATGTTTAATGGCAAAGCGTACTAATTCAGCCCGATTGCTGGTTTCTGTTTTTTTCAGTAAACTGCTGACGTATTTTTCCACAGTGCGGGGACTTAGGTGTAGTTTATTGCCAATATCAGCATTAGATAAACCATAGGTGAGCAGTTCTAATACTTCCTGTTCTCTGGTAGTTAATGAAGAAAATAGCTCAGAAGAATTATTTTGATGAGCTACAGATTTTGATTCAGTTAGTGTTTTTGCGGAAGGCAAGGCATCTAAATTATCTTGATAAGACAAAAGATACTCGGATTTAATAATCCTAGATCGCTCCAACAAATTACGAATAGCGGCAGCTAACTCTTCTAGTTCAAAAGGCTTGGGTAAGTATAAATCACAACCTGATTGGTAGCCTAATATTCTTTCTTGAGTCTTGGTTCTTGCTGTTAACAAAATTACAGGTAATAACCTAAAATGTGGCTGTTGCCGCACTTGACGCACCAGTTCATAGCCATTTAACCGTGGCATGACAATATCTGTGACAATCAAATCTGGATAGTTTGCTTTTACCATAGCCAAACCATCCTGACCATTATCAGCCATTATGACTGAATAGCCAGACAGTTCAAGATAATCGCTAATAGATAGACGAGTTCCCAAATCGTCATCTACTACAAGGATTTTAAAGGGCATTGATAGTACACCCCTAGTGTTGTTTTACTCTGTATTTTGCAATTATGAACACTACTAAGTAGGTAGGCACGAATATTTATCGTTAGGGTAAGGCAGAAGGCAGGAGGGAAGAGGTTTTTAGGTAATTTTACATTTTGTAACATACCTCGTTTTTTTCGCACCAACTTACTTAATTAAAAACAGTCAGTGATGAAGTCTTTCTGTTTCATACTATGACAGCATGACTCACCAGTGACTTGATTGAAAATGATTTATAAAGAAAATGTTAAATTTTTAATGACTATAGATAAAACTTATTATTTTTTTAAAACTTAAGCAATCAATTATTGCTATGATTATAGATTGAACTAAAAGTAAAATCAAGCTAATCTAAAACTATTTATTCAAACTACCAAGTATCTTAAAACGTACATTTAACAAAAAGAAAGATTTTCAATGAGTGAGAAAAGCCAAAGCGACGGGTACAAAGTTATCACCGACAATCGTCAAGCCCGTTATCTGTATCAAATTTTAGAAACCTACGAGGCTGGAATTCAGTTAGCAGGAACAGAAGTTAAATCAATCCGTGCAGGTAAAGTAAATCTCCAAGATGGCTATGCTTTGCTGCGTAATGGTGAAGCATGGTTAATAAATGCCCATATATCTCCTTATACGTCCAGTGGACAATACTTTAATCACGAACCACGCCGTACCCGTAAGTTATTACTGCATCGCCAAGAACTGCGGAAACTAATTGGGAAGGTAGAACAGCAGGGTTTAACCTTAATTCCCTTAAAAATGTATCTAAAACGGGGTTGGGTAAAAATCACTATAGGTTTATGTAAAGGTAAGAAAATCTACGACAAGCGAGAAGACCTGAAACGTCGTCAAGACCAACGCGACATTCAAAGAGCGATGAAAAATTATTGATTTGCCAGTCAAGTAGTGAAATTTCGGTAAAAAACCGTACTATCAAATGAGTTTGTTTTCTAGATTAGTTGACTAGACTAAAATAGAAATACAGAAAAAATTGAAGCTACTGAGTAACAAACCTCAGTTGAATAGAAGCAAAATGGGATTTTTTGATTCTGAGATAGTTCAGCAAGAAGCCAAGCAATTGTTTGAAGATTATCAAGCACTAATTCAACTTGGCAATAGTTACGGCAAATTTGACCGCGAGGGCAAAAAGCTGTTTATTGAGCAAATGGAAAGCATGATGGATCGATATCGCGTTTTCATGAAGCGTTTCGAGCTATCCGAGGATTTTATGGCACAAATGACAGTACAACAGCTAAAAACTCAACTAGGTCAGTTTGGAGTTACACCCCAACAAATGTTCGAGCAGATGAACATGACTTTGGAGAGAATGAAAGCTGAGTTAGAAAAGCAGTCATGACAGGTAAGTTTTCAGTTGCCAGTTATGAGTAATTGCTGTCACCTGTCACCTGTCACCTCTCACTTGTCACCTTTAATTTGACTTAGGACGTGGAAACTGAGAAGGAGATTTAAACCTCTCGACAGGTACACCTTTGAGAGCTTGTACCATAAAATCGCGCCAAATAGGAGCAACCATACCCCCACCAGTTGCACCGCTGGATAGTTGTCTGTTATCATCCCTTCCTACCCAAACGGCGGTAGTAAGTTGGGGAACTGTACCTACAAACCAAATATCTTTTTCTGAGGAAGTTGTACCTGTTTTACCAGCAACTGGCCGACCTAACGCTGCGGCTTTACCCGTACCACCATTTACTACTGATTGCAATATATCTATAGTTGATGCTGATGCCCAAGAATCAAGGACTCGTTGAGGTTTAGGTGTATTATCCAGCAAGATATTACCACTACTATCAGTGACACGAACAATTACCGTGGATGGTGACTGCCAACCATAGTTAGCAAAGGTAGCGTAAGCACTAGCCATTTCTAGGGGAGTCATACCAATAGCCCCCAAAGGTAAAGAAGTAACCGGTTCCATTGGACTCTTGATACCCAAGGTGCGACAGGTTTCAATAACTCTATTCATACCCACTGCTTTACCCAGCTTAATGACAGGAATATTGCGGGACTGAGATAAGGCTGTACGAATTGACATTGCACCGCTGAAACCACCATCGTAATTTCTGGGATAGTACCAGTTACTACCATCTCGATATCTAACGGGAGTGTCCATTACTATACTATTCGGTGTATATTTACCAGTAGCAAAAGCAGTATAGTAAACAAAAGGCTTAAAAGCAGAACCTGGTTGTCTTTGGGCTTGAGTGGCACGGTTAAATTCGCTGGTTTTAGAATCCACGCCACCTACTAGGGCTTTAACAAAATGTGTGCGGG